>NZ_DBMAHT010000048.1:0-15856 GCF_057866825.1 Mailhella sp. | reverse complement strand
TAGTGAAGCTGCAGGGAATTTTCCTCGCCCGGATTCACCACAATGCGCTTCACCTGAAAGCGATCGGACAAAATAAGCGTCTCGTAGCTGCCCCAGGGACGATACACCTTGAGATGGATGTCGGATTCCGGACGTTTTTCCAGCTTGAGCTTTTCCACCACATGCTTCACGTCCTGCGACTTGCGGCGATCGGTGACGAGGATGGCGTCGCGGGTTTCCACCACAGCCAGATCATGCACGTCCAGCGCGGCGATGAGGCGGCCGGAACTGCGCAGATAGCAGTTGCTGGCGTTGTCCACAATGACGTCGCCTTCGCAGGCGTTGCCGTCGCCGTCCTTGGGCGAGACCTCATAGAAGGCTTCCCAGGAACCGAGATCGCTCCAGCCGCAGTCCACCGGCACGACGGCGGCTTTGGCCGTGTGCTCCATGACGGCGTAGTCGATGGAGTCCGACGGCGACTGGCAGAACGCCGCCCCCGGACGAATGAAGCCGAGATCGCGGCGACGCTCCTTCCACGCATCCTGCACTGCCTGCCAGATGCCGGGAGCGAAGGTTTTCAGCTCGTCAAGATACGCGGAGGCCTTGAAGAAAAATATGCCGGAATTCCAATAATAATTTCCCTCGGCAAGCATGGCCGCAGCCTTGTCTTCCGAAGGCTTTTCGAGAAAGCGCTCCACCTTGAAGACGCCGTTTCCCATTTCCGCCCCGCGCCTGATGTAGCCGTAGCCCGTTTCCGGGCACGACGGCTGAATGCCGAACGTGACAAGCATGCCCGCTTCCGCCGCCGGACGCGCCGATTCCACGGATGCACAAAATTTTTCAGGGTGCGTGAAACGATGATCGGAAGGCAGCACCAGCAGCAGAGAATCGTGCTCCTCCAGGGCCGCAAAGGCGGCCAGTGCAATAGCAGGCGCGGTGTTACGACTGATCGGCTCAAGGATGACGGCCCCGGAACGACCTTCCTCGTGCATGGACGCGCTGGCGTAGAAGCGATAGGCGTCGTTGCTCACCACGATGGGGTCTTCGGTATCCTTGAGGGCGTCGGTGCGTCGCAACGTCTCCTTGAAAAGCGTGCTGCCGTTGCCGAGCAACATGAACTGCTTGGGATACTTGGTACGCGAGGCCGGCCACAGCCTTGTACCCGATCCGCCGCACAAAATGACAGGCTGAATGTTCATGATTATCCTGCTATGTTGTGTTGTTTGACTATTTCCAACGTTTCCAGTCGGTAACATCCCATAAGTCTGCCCAGTTCCGTCTGCGAGGCGTCCATGTCTGCAAGAACAAACGCTGCAAACCCGCTTCGCAGATCCTGAATGCGCAGTTCCGGTTTCCCCAGTTTTGTGCGCAGGAGATTCCAGGTGTAAAAAACAGACGTGAGAGGCTTTCCGGACGACGACGCAAAGAGCCACGGCACGTCTTTGCGCCTGGGAAGGCGACGAATGAGTCTGACCGCTTCCGGACTCAGCGGAATGAGTCTGCTCCGGCCGGTATAGACCGTTCTCGCGGCAAGAACGGCGCGTCGCAGATGCACATCCTGCCAGCGGGCGTGGAGAATTTCCGACTTGCCGGCTCCGGTAAGCAGCAGCAGATGAATGGCCTGAGCGCTGGGACGATCGGCATATTCTTCAAGCAGACGAATCAACTTCAATGTCTCTTCGCGTGTAAGCATTCCGTGCGATTTTTGCGGCTCATTTCTGCGCACGACCATATTTCGGAACGCATCTCCATTGTTGAGTGCTCCCGTACGCACGGCAAAATTCAAAATATATTTGACGAGCCAGAACAGGCGATAACGCGAGCTGGAGGACAGACCGTTGTTTTCCAGAGCAGAGAGCCATCCCCTGAGCTTTTTTTCGGAAATTTCAGCCAGGGGGCAGCTTCCAAGATAGGGCAGAATATGCCGGGTCAGGTATCGCTCGTCAGTCTTCCAGCTCCGCTTATTTTGCTGCACATAGGGAAGATAACTTCTCCTGACGAAATCCTCGAACAGACACAGCCTATTGATATCCCTCACACAGTTTGTAATGAGGCGATGTTTTCCCCCTGCCATACGCGAATCCTTTAATCGGAGCGTCCAAAAAGTGTACTTTTTGGCTGGTAAGGGGCGATTGAAAATTGACGTTATTTTTTTGCTGGAATTTTCAAGTGTTCCCTGCTATAGCTCAGAAAAGTGACTGACATTATTATGAGTGTCGAAAAAGTACACTTTTTCGACAGGTTATCAAAAATTATATTGTATTTTTTCAGCACAGAAATACCAAATCTGAAATAAAAAATTTTCTCTTCTATTTTTTATCATGTTCACGTTTATATTTTAAATGTCTTTACGTGGATTTGATGCTCTTGAAAAAAAATATTGATAAAAATATAACTCATATAAAATCTGTAGATATTACTTCAAAAAACATTTTATATGAGAACTTCTGACGAAATCGAAAATTCTCTTTTTTGTTATAAGAAAAGCCTCAGCTGGGCTGTAGGCGAAAACATATAGTTATGCATATGTTATAAACGCTTCTTTTGATTTGCTGAGAAAAAAGTATGATCTGGCAAATGCCCCTGGGAAACTCAAAAGGAGGTCGCAATGAGTGACGCAAAGAAATCAGCTCATGTGGAAGAAAACGGCGGATATCACATGGTATTGGCGTCAAAATAGCGCGTACTGCTAGGGCGTCTTGTGTACGTACTTCTGCCGCTGTTTTGCCGGGGCTCGGAAGAATTTTCCATCCGAATATTGGAAATATGCTGAAAAAAGAAAAGGGATCATAAGTCATCGCTTATGATCCCTGAAAATATTGGAGCGGGCAACGGGATTTGAACCCGCAACGTTCAGCTTGGGAAGCTGACACTCTACCGTTGAGTTATGCCCGCATACGAAAAAAGGCTTACGTAAGGTAAGCCTTGATTCATTCGTGGAGCGGGAGACGGGATTTGAACCCGCGACTTCAACCTTGGCAAGGTTGCACTCTACCACTGAGTTACTCCCGCGTGGAGGCGACATCCAGATTCGAACTGGAGATCAAGGTTTTGCAGACCTATGCCTTACCACTTGGCTATGTCGCCACGAAAATTTGTGCTGGAGCGGGAGACGGGATTTGAACCCGCGACTTCAACCTTGGCAAGGTTGCACTCTACCACTGAGTTACTCCCGCGTGGCGTGAAGAAACTTATAGGGGATTCAGGCTGAGGTGTCAACAGGAAAAACGGCCGACAGGGAATTTTTTTGTTTCAGGTTCAGAAAATCAGTCGGAACAACGCTGAACTGTTGTGCTTTTTTTCGGCATTCCGGGAAAAGAAAGGTGTTCTTCATGATTTTTCAAGCTGCGATGCCCTGTTCGGGCCGCAGCAAGAGACGGCGAGACAGCCAACAGGCATGAGCTTCGGGCGGAGCGCGGATCGGGAACGGCGCATTTTGCAGGCTTCAGGCCGCGGAAGAGGGCAGGAGATACGGGCAAATGGGGCGGAATGCTCCGATGGGGGCATGGACTGATGCGTTCGCGCAGAACCTGCGGGTCACGGAGAGCGACGGATGTTTCCCGCTGTTTAAGCCGTACCGGAAAAAGCGTTTCTCCCTGCCGCTGATTCTTTTGTCATGAAAGGCCCTGCGTCCTGCTCAGAGGCTCTTCCGGCCCGATCGAGAGCGATCCGCTGCCGCGAGGGCGTTCGACTTCAAGCTCGCCCTGCCCGAGCGGAAGTTATCGGTCGGCGCACGAAGCTGGACTCGAATGCCTGCATGTCCCGGAGAACGCGGACCACGACGCACGCGGGGCACCGCACAAATTCCTTCCCGCGATCGAGGACAAACGCGACAGCGAAACGCACACGCAGGGCACAGGGCAGGGGGCTCTTCTCTGACGCCTCGGAGGAAACATCCTGAGCAAAATTTCCGGGAACCGCACAGGGGCTCTTTTTAAGACAACGCGGAGGCCACCGACAAAAACGCGGCGTGCCTTCGGCGTGTGTGGGGGCTTCTCTTCCGGTACGGAGACGACCGAAAGCAGGCGGATCAGGGCAGTGCGAATTGTTTTTCCTCTGTCGGCACAGAGGCGGCGAGGCCATAACGCAGCGCCTTGAATGGATTGCCGCCTTTTCTCTGTCCGCGCGGAAGCGATACACCGCATGGCAAGAACGCACAGCCTTCCAGTCGCCCTTTCTCTGCCCAAACGGAGGCGCCCGCATGTCCCCCGTCATCTCCCCACACATTCCCCCACACATCGCCCCGCGACGGCCCGCTCAAAGCAGCGCGGAGGCGCGCGGCGTCCATCCCCCCGGACGCATGTTCCGTAAGCCGGAGATGCGGAACCACGCGCGGGCCTGCCACCTCGTCTGCGGGCCGTGAAAGCGTCTTTGCCGGGCGGCCGCGGGTCGTTTTGTGGGCGTCATTCCCCCAGCGCCGATGCAGAAGCACGGAGGGCGGCTCTCATCAGCAAGCGCAGCGAATTTTACTCCCGGCGCGTAGAAGCGCAGGGCGGAGAAAAGGAAAGAGCGCCCCCAGGCGCTCTTTTCATGCTTTTCTGATCCTGAGGCGGGATCAGTCTTTTTTCTGTTCTTCTTCGTGCTGTTTCTTTTCTTCTTCCTCGCGCAGGGCGCGGCGAAGCACCTTGCCCACCATGGATTTGGGCAGCTCGTCGCGGAATTCAAAGATGCGCGGCACCTTGTAGGACGCCAGCTTGGTGCGGCAGAAGGCGGCCAGCTCGGAAACGGTGATTTTTTCACCGTCCTTGGGCACGATGTAGGCCTTGAGGGTTTCGCCGCGGGCCTTGTGCGGCACGCAGAGCGACACGGCTTCCTTGATCTTGGGATACTCGTGCAGCACTTCGTCGATTTCGCGGGGGAACACGTTGTAGCCGCCGACAATGGCCATGTCCTTCTTGCGATCGACGATGAAGTAGTAGCCGTCGCTGTCGCGGTAGGCGATGTCGCCGGTGTGCAGCCAGCCGTCGGCGAGGGTGGAAGCGGTTTCTTCGGGCTGATTCCAGTAGCCCTTCATGACCTGCGGGCCGCGGATGATGAGTTCGCCGCATTCGTTGTCGCCGAGTTCGGTCTTGCCGGTTTCGATATCGACGATGCGGGCCTCGGTTTCCGGAATGGGCACGCCGATGGAGCCTATTTTCTGCAGGCCGTACACGGGGTTGGCGATGACCACGGGAGAGGCTTCGGTGAGGCCGAGGCCTTCGGTGATGTTGGCGTGGGTGATGTCCTGGAACTGCTTGAGGCTGGCCTGCGGGAAGGGCGAGGAGCCGGAGATGCACAGCTGAATGCAGGTGAGGTCGTAGTGAGAGATGTCCTTCTGCTGCATGAGGGAGATGTACACGGAAGGCGCGCCCACGAAGAAGGTAGGACGATGCTTCTTGATGAGCTCCAGCACGTCGTGGGGGGAGTAGCGCGGCACGGGCATGGTGGAGGCGGCGAGCACGGCGGGGAGCACGATGTTGCCCATGAGTCCGAACACGTGGAAGAAGGGCATGATGCTCAGAAAGCTGTGCGAGGAATTGGAGGCGTCGCAGTGAATGACGGCCAGAAGTTGCTGAATCTGCGCGGAAAGGTTGCCGTGGGTGAGCATGGCGCCCTTGGAAAAGCCCGTGGTGCCGCCGGTGTACTGCAGAAGGGCGAGGGTGTCTTCGGGATGTTCGGGTTCCTCGCTGTAGCGGCGACGGGTTTTGAACATGCTCTTCCACGGAATGACGGACTGGCCGTTGAAGCGCACTTCGGGCAGATGTCCCTGACGTTTGGCCTGAATGGGCTGCAGAAGGTTGAGCGGGAAGGCCAGCGCGTCGGCGATGCGGGAAACGACGCAGGTCTGAACGCCGAGACGGTCGCGCAGGGGTTCTATTTTATTCCAGAAGAGATCGAGGGTGATGAGAAATTTGGGCGTGGCGTCGCTGAAGTGATGGGTCAGTTCCTTTTCCATGTAGAGCGGATTGGTCATGACCACGGTGGCGCCGGCTTTGAGCGAGCCCCAGAAGGCAATGATGGTCTGGGGCAGATTGGGCAGCATGATGGCCACTCTGTCGCCCGTGTTCAGTCCGTGTTCGCGCAGGGCGGCGGCAAAGGTTTCCGCCTTTTCCCTGAGCTGCCGGTAGTTGAGGGTCAGGTTCTGAAAGATGACGGCCTTGTGGTCGCCGAAACGGTCGGCAGCTTCGTCCAGATAGGACTGGAGGGAACGGGGGACGATGTTGAGATGCACGGGAGCGCCCTCGGCAATGTGGGGCAGCCATGCGGGAGTAGAGGCGTTCATGAAGCGTATCCGGGGTTAGAATGACATTAAACAGGATTACTCTAACGTTGCTTGTCTGTTCTGTCACGCACAAAGTGGGGGCGCTCCCCCCCTGCGGACAAAAAAAAGGAGGCCTTTTCAGGCCTCCTTTGACGGTGTTCAGGGAAGAATCGGATCAGAGTCCGCGGGAAACGGCGGGCACGTTCCAGTCGATGCCGAGGGTGCAGGAGCTGAGCTTGAGCGCAGGCGCACTCTGATGACGCTTGAACTCCGACGCGGCCAGACGGCGCACCACGCTGCGCACCACGTCGTCGGAAACGCCGGGAACGACAAGCGTTTCGGGGTTCGCGCCGTTTTCCAGAAGTTCACGGAGAATGGCGTCGAGCACGTCGTAGGGAGGCAGGTTGTCCTCGTCCACCTGACCGGGATGCAGTTCCGCGGAAGGAGCCTTTGTGAAAATATGCTCGGGAATGATGTTTCCGCCGCGCATGTCGTTGTACCAGCGGGCGACTTCGTACACTTCGGTCTTGTACAGATCGCCGATGGGTTCGATGGCGCCCACGGTGTCGCCGTAGAGGGTGCAGTAGCCCGCGGCGTTTTCCGACTTGTTGCCGGTGCCCAGCACGGCGCGTCCGAGGCGGTTGGCAAAGGCCATGAGCAGGGTGCCGCGGATGCGGGGCTGAATGTTGTCGGCCGTGAGATCGTTGTCCACGGCGGGCAGTTCGGCAAAGAGCGGATTGAGCACGGTGTCGAAGGCGTCCATGATGGGCGTGATGCGCGCGGTGCTCGCCTGAATGCCGAGATTTCTGGCCAGCACGTCGGCGTCGCTTTCGCTGTGATCGGTGCTCCAGCGCGAGGGCATGAGCACGGCGAGCACGTTTTCGGCGCCGAGGGCTTCGGTGGCGATGCAGGCCACGAGGGCGGAATCCATGCCGCCGGAGAGGCCGAGCACCACGCCGGTCATGCCGCACTTGTGGACGTAGTCGCGCACGCCGAGCACGGCCGCGCGGAACAGCGCTTCGGCGCGTTCGGGCACGGGCTGAATGGTTTCGGGAGCGGGGCCGTCGTCGAGAGCCACGGCGGAGGCGGTCACGCCGGCCTTGTCGAGATCCACGACCAGCGCGGCTTCCTCAAAGGAAGAGGTGCGGGCCACGACTTCGCCGGAGGCGTCGAGCACGAAGCTTCTGCCGGAATAGATGAGGCTGTCCACCGCGCCGCACTGATGCACGGTGAGCACGGGAAGCTTCCACAGGCTGGCGAGGGCGGAGCAGTGCATTTCGCTTTTTTCCTGCGTTTCCGGCAGGAAGAGCTCGGGGGAAGTGAAGAGCACGGCATCGACCGACGCGGCGGCCTTGGCGCTCTTGAGCAGGCCGAGGGCTTCCTGATGGGCCCAGGCGGGTTCGGTTTCGGGCAGGTAGAGGGCGGGGCCGCCGGGAATGCGTATGACGCCGTTGCTCTGTCTGGCGAGGGCAATGAGGTTGCCCTGCGAGAGCAGCACGTAGAGGGGCACTTCCGCGCCGGTGAGGGAAATCAGCATGTCGGGGCCGTCGGCGAGCATGTCGGCGAGTTCGTGGGCGAGTTCGTGGGCGGCGTCGCGGCAGCGGCGGTAGAAGCCGCCGATGTGCTTCAGCGGTTCCCACGGCACGCCGGCGAGGGCATAGGCGGGAGTGACGCACAGCGTGCGTTCACCCGGAGCGGCGGGATGGGCGGCTGCGGCCTTGCGGGCCATGTCGGCCAGTTTGTGCGCATTGCCGCGGAAGTCGCCGGGAACGGGATTGTGCTGAAGAAGAATAATATGCATGGAGAACCTCGATGGCCGCTCGGCCGGATGTATCTTGAAGCGTTTTGGCAGAAAGGAACCCGGTGCGGAGGAGAAAGGCGGGAAAATCTGGCGGAGGAAGCCGTCATGCCGGAGAACAGCGGCTCCGCAGAGCCTGGAACATGGTTCCTGCCGGGTACAGAACGGCCCGTTCCCGGCACGGAGCGCGGAAACGGGACCATGAGTTATTTAGCTAATCGTGCAGCACGTCCTGCATGTTGTACACGCGACCGGGCTGTCTGGAGACAATCCAGCGCGCGGCGCGAAGCGCGCCGTTGGCGAAGTTTTCGCGGGAATGGGCCTGATGCGTGATTTCTATGCGTTCGCCGGGGCCCATGTAGTAGATGGTGTGAACGCCGACCACGTCGCCGCCGCGCAGGGACTGAATGCCGATTTCCGCATGCTTGCGGGGTTCGCGCACGTCGAAGCGGTTGGTGTTGATGTCGGCGCGGGTCAGGCCCTTGGCGGCCAGGAGGGGTTCGGCCAGGAGCAGGGCGGTGCCGCTGGGGGCGTCCTTTTTCTTGTTGTGGTGGATTTCCATCATTTCCACGTCGTAGGCGTCGCCGAGCAGGGCGGTGAGGCGGGGAAGGATGTCCATGATGACGTTGATGCCCACGCTCATGTTGGCGGAACGGAAGACGAGACTGCGGGCGGCGAGGGCGTCGAGTTCTGCGAGCTGTTCTTCGGAGAAGCCCGTGGTGCCGATGATGATGGGATTGCCGTGCTCCGCGGCGGCGCGGGCCGTGACCATGGTGGCCTCGGGAGCCGTGAAGTCTATGACCACCGCGCCGGGACATTGAGGCAGCACCGTGGAAATATCGCTGGAAACCAGCGCACCGGAAGCCTTGAAGCCTGCGAGCCTGTCCGCGGCTTCCGAACGTTCGAGCACGGCGGCAAGGACAAGATCGTCCGCTTCTTCCACGAGGCGGGCGATGGTGGAACCCATGCGGCCGGCGGCACCCATGACAATGACGGAAAGAGCCATATGATTTCTCCGGTTCTTGGTGGGATGATACGCAGGACTTGAGCATAAAAAAAACTGATGGGGAGCGCAAGTTATGAGGTTTAATTCACATTAAGCCCGGAGCATGCGTCGGAAGAGGGGAGGGCGCGTTGCCGGGCGGCGCGAAGTGCGGCGATTTTTCCGGCAGGCAAGCGTGTTTTGCAGAGCTTCGGCCCGGCGGATGCAGATGTGCGGCCTGTGTTTCGGCGTCGGCGAAGTGGAAGAGCCGGGAAACGCGCCCGGCGTCTTCTGCACGGTGGGGGTCGGGCGGGCGTTTTGTCGTCGTATTTTCCGGCGGCAGGCGGAACAGCCCGGAGGGCGCAGTGCGAAGTTTTGGGGGAGGGAAAGAGAAGTGGAAGCGGGATTCGGCCTGGCGCTCGTCGGGCGCGGGCGGACGGGGAGCTGAACTCCTCGGCTGGGTGGGGAAGTTCGTCAGGCGTGGTGCAAAGGAGGGCGTGCCGGACGCGGCGTCGTTCGGGGCGTCGGCGTGGGGCGGACTCTCAGCCGCAAAGGAGAGCGCAAAGGAGAGCGCGAAGGAAAGCGAACGTCGGTCACAGGCTCCGCACAGACTCTCGGATCGGGCAGAAGCAGCGGCGCAGGATGTTCGAGGCGCTTCAAGGGGCGTAGCTGCGGAAACTTCGTTTGCCTTGCGCGGGGCGGGCACGGCATCGCGCCGGGAAAGGTCTCGTCTCTCGGGCAGCGTGTTCTCTATCCGGCTCCCGCTCTGGAGAACACGCGGAACTTCGACGGCACAGCGGGACGGATGAAAAACGTGCGCCGCGAATGACATGGGGCCTGCGGCACAGGGCGCGAAAAAGCGCGGCGTCGGTCACAGACTGCGCAGGCAAGGCACGTCAAAGGCTTTCGGATCGGGAAAACGCGCTCCGGTCACACGTTTTCGCCTGCCTTGCCGCGGACAGAAAAAGGCCCTGCCGGAGAGCCGACAGGGCCTTTTTGATGCGTCAGAGACGGAAATTACGCCTTGCCTTCGGCAATGCTCACGGAGATGCGGGCGATTTCCAGTTCTTCATCGGTGGGGATGACGGCCACCTTCACGCGGGAGCCTTCCTTGCTGATGAAGTGAGGATCGCCGCGGCGCACGTTGTTGAGTTCGGGATCGAGTTCGATGCCGAATTCTTCGAGGTTCTCAAGGATCTTGGCGCGGACGGGCGCGGCGTTTTCACCGATGCCGCCGGCGAAGGCGATGAGATCCACATGACCGAGGGCGGCCATGTACGCGCCGATGTACTTCTTCACGGAGTAGCACTGCGTGTTGAAGGTGAGAATGCAGTCGGGATCGCCCGCTTCCACGCCGGCTTCGATGTCGCGGCTGTCGCTCTTGCCGCAGAGGCCGAGGAAGCCGGACTTCTTGTTCATGAGGGTGTCGATTTCATCGGGGGTGAAACCTTCGTTCTTCATGAGGAAGGGAACGATGGCGGGGTCGATGTCGCCGCAGCGGGTGCCCATGACGAGGCCCTGCAGGGGGGTGAGGCCCATGCTGGTGTCCACGCACTTGCCGGCGCGCACGGCGGAAACGGAGCTGCCGTTGCCGAGATGGCACACGATGACGTTCACTTCGGAAGGCTTCTTGCCGAGCAGAGCGGCGCCGGCCTTGGACACGAAGCGATGGGAGGTGCCGTGGAAGCCGTAGCGGCGGATGTTGTACTTCTTGGTGAGTTCCTTGGGCAGGGCGTAGGTGTAGGCGTAGTCGGGCATGGTGGCATGGAAGCCGGTGTCGAAGACGGCCACGTTGGGCACGCCGGGGAACAGCTTTTCCATGGCTTCAATGCCGGTGAGGTTGGCGGGGTTGTGCAGCGGTCCGAGGGGGATGTAGTCGCGGATGACCTGCTTCACTTCCTCGGTGACGAGCGCTTCCTGATAGTCGGGTCCGCCCATGAGCACGCGATGGCCGATGACCACGATTTCGGCCGGATCGTCGATGACGCCGCCGAGTTCATGCTTCATGAGCACTTCGGCCACCTTGGCCATGCCGGCGGCATGGGTGTCGTAGTTGCCGGGATATTCAAACTTTTCGGTTTTGCCGTCGGCGGTGAAGCGCTTGTGGGTGAGCATGCTGTCGGGGGAGCCGATGCGTTCCACGAGGCCCTGGCAGAGGCGGCGTTCGGTTTCCTTTTCGAGAACCTGATACTTGAAGGAGGAGCTGCCGCCGTTGATGACGAGAATTTTCTTGACCATTATTTGAGTCCCTTTTCGGCCTGAGCCTGGATAGCGGTGATGGCAACGGTGTTGACGATGTCCGGCACGGAGCAGCCGCGGGACAGATCATTGACGGGCTTGCGCAGACCCTGAAGCACGGGGCCGATGGCCACGGCGTGGGCGGAGCGCTGCACGGCCTTGTAGAGGTTGTTGCCGGTGTTGATGTCGGGCACGATGAACACGCTCGCGCGGCCGGCCACGGGATCGCCGGGCATCTTGGTCTTGGCGGTGGCGGCGTCCACGGCGGCGTCGTACTGGATGGGGCCGGTGATGAGCAGTTCAGGAGCCTTTTCCTTGGCGAGGCGGGTGGCTTCCTTCACCTTGTCCACGGTGGGACCCTTGCCGGAATTGCCGGTGGAATAGGAGAGCATGGCCACGCGGGGTTCGAGGCCGAAGGCGGCGGCGGTTTCGGCGGTGGTCACGGCGATGGTGGCCAGCTGTTCGGGATCGGGATCAAGGTTGATGGCGCAGTCGCCGTAGGTGTTCACGCGGTCCTTGAGGCAGACGAAGAAGGCGCTGGACACGATGGAGGCCGTGGGCTTGGTCTTGATGAATTCAAGGGCGGGGCGCACGGTGTGGGCGGTGGTGTTCACCGCACCGGAAACCATGCCGTCGGCCTTTTCCTTGTAGATCATCATGGTGCCGTAGTAGGTGCTGTCGGCCATCTTTTCGCGGGCCTGTTCGATGGTGACGCCCTTCTTGGCGCGAAGCTGCGCGTAGGTTTCCGCGAAGTCTTCAAAGTCGGGGGCGGTCACGGGATTGATGACTTCGGCGGCGTCCACGTTCACGCCGAGTTCCGCGGCGCGGGCGTGAATCTTTTCGGGATCGCCGAGCAGGATGATTTCGGCCACCTTGCGCTGAAGGAGAATGGCGGCAGCCTTGATGAGGCGGTCTTCTTCGCCTTCGGGCAGCACGATGCGCATGGGATGCTTCTGGGCCTGTTCGATGAGGCCGAATTCAAAGAGGCGGGGCGTGATGTGGCCGTTGCAGGAATCGAGAATGGAAGCGAAGTCGGCGGCCTTGCTGCTCACGGGGAAGGAGAAATACGCGGCCACGGCCTTTTCGTCTTCTTCGCTCATGCCGGAGAGGAACACGCCGAGCAGTTCCACGCACTGTTCCTTCATCTGGCACTGGAAGGTGGTGACGGTGGCGGCGACTTCGGCGGGGGAGCAGCCTTCGCCGGAGAGGGCGAGCACCACGGGAGCGCCCATGTTGGCGGCCACGCAGGTGTTCAGGGCGTTTTCAAACGCGGCGCTTTTGCCGGTGAAGTCGGTGCCTTCGCAGAGCACGAAGTCGGCCTTGGCGGCGGCTTCCTTGTAAGCGGCGAGAACGGAATCAACGAGTTCGTTGCACTTGCCGCCGTTGATGAGCTCAAGGGCGGTCTTGAGGCAGGGAACGGGACGGAACAGAACCGGGGCCTTGGCGGAACCCTTGACGAGATCCATCAGTCCGGCGACGGCGTAGGCCTTGCCGGAATTCGCCGCGAGAGCGGTGACGAAAAGCGTGCGTGCCATGGGGAAAACTCCTTCACATAGAGAAATTCAGCCGGAAAAGAAACGCCTCTGGCGGGGCAGATACGTCTGCTCAGTGTAATGAGCTCATGAAATGAGTCAAGAGCCCGGCCCCGGAGTTCGGGGCGCCCTGCGGAAGGATGATCGATATAATATGTTGTTATATTATGAAAAAATGATCTTTTAGAAAAATTGATTGAGCGCTCAATTTAATTCTGTTCGGAACCTGTCCGGCGAAGGGGAGCGACCTTGCCGATGCCTGTCGGGAACTTTCCGTCATGAACGTGGTTGCGGCCGTCGTTGCGGACATCGGCGGCCGTCGTTTCTGCACCTTTGCTGCGTACCCCCGGTGAGGCGCGGGCGGGCGGAACCTGGAGCGACGACGGAGCTCGATTTTGGGCGGGGGTGTGATTTTGCGCGGGAAAAGGGCGGCGTTCTGCTTCCCGAGCTGCGGAATCAGGGAGGCTTCTTTCTCGGGCGGGCGAATCGTATGCGGCGGGACTTTGCCTCGGCGGCCTCTTTGCGGGGCAGGCCCAAGGATACAGCGGGAGACGGCTGCCCCTGACGGGCGTCTTCGCTCGGGCGGCGGATGGAGAGGCTGAACCGGGGCCCGCACCCGATGTTGCGGGGATGAGCGCGCAGTCGCGGAGAGTGCGGAGCATCGCGGAGCCGGAGCGGCGGCGTTGCACGGGCGGCCCTCGCCGGGCTTTGCCGCGGGCGGTATCGACAACGGAATTTTCGTGCAGGCGCAGAAAAGGGCGGCTCGCTGCTTTCCGGCCTGCGGAAGCAGGGCTTCCGCGAAGTCGCGGGGAACGTCGGCAGACAGGACAGCGCAGGCAGAACGTTGCTCGCAGGCGCAGGGAATCCATGCGCCGCAAGAGCGTCCGCACTCTGCCTGTCTTCGGCGGGAGGGCAGCAGAAAGCCCCGGTCCGAAAAGGGGCCGGGGCTCTTTTGCGGCGGCGGAGCCGCGAACTATTTCAGGTTGAAGACGCGCCGCACGGTGTCCACGGCCTGCATGGTGTATTCGGGATTGGCGGCTTCGTGGAAGCGGTCCTTCATGAAGGAGATGGGCTCGTGATTGAAGCGGCGCACCAGCGAGTCGGCCATGATTTCGAGCGCCTCGCGGGTGGCGTCGTCCACGGGGCCGAGGCGGTGCAGCGTCTTGGCGAGTTCCTCTTCCATGATGCGCTGGCCACGCTCCACGAGCGCCACGATGGTGGGCTGGAGCGTGAGCGATTCGATCCACTGATGGAAGGCGGCGGTTTCTTCGTCCACGATGGCGCGGGCGCGCACGGCTTCCTTGCGGCGCTCGGCAATGTGTTCCTCCACCACTTCCTTGAGGTCGTCGATGTCGTAGAGATAGATGTTGTCCAGCGTGTTCACCGAGGGGGCGATGTCGCGGGGCATGGCGATGTCGATGAGGAACATGGGGCGGTTCTTGCGCTTTTTCAGCACGTCGCGCATTTCCTCTTCGTGAATGATGGCGTCGGGCGCGCCGGTGGAGCTGATGACGATGTCGGTGTCCACGAGGTGGTCGAAGAGCTGATCGAAGGGCACGGCTTCGCCGCCGAGCCTGTGGGCCAGCTCTTCGGCCCGGGCGAAGGTGCGGTTGGCCACGCGGATGCGCTTCACGCCGGCCTGCTTGAGGTGCAGGGCGGCGAGTTCGGCCATTTCGCCCGCGCCGATGATGAGGGCGTTGTGGCGGCTCATGTCGTCGAAAATCTGCTTGGCGAGTTCCACGGCGGCGTAGCTGATGGATACCGCGCTGGAGGCCACGCCCGTTTCCGACCTGACCCGCTTGGCCACGGAAAAGGCCTTGTGCAGCAGGCGGTTGATGATGGTTCCGGCGCAGTGGCTCTGGGTGGCCTTGCGGTAGGCGGCCTTGAGCTGACCGAGAATCTGCGGTTCGCCGAGCACGAGGGAATCCAGACTGGAGGCCACGTTGAACAGGTGGCGGATGGCTTCGTCGTTCTTGTACTGATAGAGGTAGGGTTCGAGCTCTTCCACGGTTCTGCCGCGGGCCTTGGCCCAGCATTCCAGGGCGCGCTGGCGGGGGGTGTCGCCTTCGCCCACCACGAGCACTTCCACGCGGTTGCAGGTGGAGAGAATGAGCGATTCGCTGATGCCGTTGGTGGTGGGAATGGCCCAGGTTTCGGGAGAGCAGAAATTGGTGAGCGCGAACTTTTCGCGCACTTCCACCGCCGCGGTGCGGTGGTTGATGCCGATGAGGTGTATGGTGCTGTTCATGATGTTCCTGAGAGAAAAAGGTGTGGCGAGCTGTCTTGAGCCGGAGAGGCTGCGGGGTTTAGAAACCGTGCTGCGTGGAGAGAACGGTGTTCACCACGAACATGGAGAACAGCGAGGCGGCAAAGATGACGAGCGCCAGAATGGCGGGTTTGCGTCCGCGCCAGCCGAGGGCCTGACGCTGATGAAAGAGCAGGGCGTAGAGGGCGAGAATGACGAAGGAGATCCATTCCTTGAAATCGCCGCTCATGAAGCTGCCCCAGCTGATGCGGGCCCAGAGCAGGCCGCACAGCACGCCGAGGGTGTAGCAGGGAAAGCCCACGAGGGTGGCCATGGCGTTCACCTTGTCGAGCGCGCCGAGGGCGGGCAGATCCTTGCGGAAGCCGTCGAGCGGGGTCTTGTGCTTGATGGCGCTCTCCTGCCAGAGGAAGAGCGCGCCCGCGCCTGCGGCCACAGCCATGACGCCCACGCCCACGAAGATGGCGGCAAGGTGCAGAATGAACAGCGGCCCGACCAGCGGCAGGGAACCCGGCGTGCCGGAGAAGCCCAGCGCGCACGCGCCGAGAAAGAAGGCCCACGGAGCCACGAAGTGCAGGGCGATGTCCATGTGCTGGCGACGCGCCACCAGCAGACCGGCCAGGGCCAGAATCCAGGAGAGCGGCAGCAGGTAGAAGCCGCGCGACACGGCGCTGAACGAGCCGTCCGCAATGCTGATGAGAAGCCACAGCGTGTGCAGGGCAAAGCCCGCAACGCAGAGCAGACCGGCCGTTTTCTTTACCCGGGGGGAGCGGCCGAGCACGCCGGCCAGCGAGGCCACGGTGGCCAGGGCGTAAATGGCGAG
>NZ_DBMAHT010000047.1:0-15937 GCF_057866825.1 Mailhella sp. | reverse complement strand
GGTGCGCAATCTGCCGCTTCATCTGCGGGGCAACGGACCCTTTCCGCGCCGCATCGAGATTCGCGGGGAAGTGCTCATGTTCCGCCGGGAATTCGAGGAGCTGAACAAACGGCAGACCGAACTCGGACAGAAGCGTTTTGCCAATCCGCGCAACGCCGCGGCGGGTTCGCTGCGTCAGCTCGACACCAACGTGACGGCGAGCCGCAAGCTGCGTTTTCTGGCGTACAGTCTCGGCGAGGTGGACGCGCCGGGCATGACTTTGTGGCCGACGCATTCGGCGCTCATGGCCTCGCTGAAGGACTGGGGCTTCGATACGCCTCCCGAGGGGCGTCTTTGCCGGAATGCGGACGAGGCGCTCGCGTACTACAGGCACCTGGAGAGCGTGCGCGACGATCTGCCCTTTGAGATAGACGGCGTGGTGTACAAGCTGGACAACCGGGAGGCACAGGCTGCGCTGGGCTTTACGGCACGCGCTCCCCGTTTTGCCGTGGCCTGGAAGTTCACCTCCCGCAAGGCGGAAACGCGCTTGAAGAAGATAGCCATTCAGGTGGGACGCACGGGCGTGCTCACGCCTGTGGCGGAACTCGAGCCCGTGAGTCTCGGCGGCGTGATGGTGAGCCGGGCCACGCTGCACAACGAGGATGAAATCCGCCGTCTTGATCTGCGCGAGAACGATATCGTCATCATCCAGCGCGCCGGGGACGTGATTCCCGATGTGATCGGGCCCGTGCTGGAAAAAAGACCGGAAGGACTGGCTCCCTTTGAATTTCCGCACGTGTGTCCCGTGTGCGGCTCTCCGGCTAGGAGACTGGAAGGAGAGGCGGCGTGGCGATGCCTGAACATGGCCTGTCCGGCGGTCATCATGCGCAGCATCGTGCATTTCGTGTCCAAGGCCGGACTGGACGTGGACGGCGTGGGGGCGAAATGGGTGGAGGCGCTCATTGAATCCGGGCGTGTGAAGAGTCCGGCGGATCTGTTCACCGTGACTAAAGAGGAGCTCATGAGCTATGAGCGCATGGGCGAGGTGTCTGCGGGCAATTTCGTGGCCGCGCTGGAACAGGCGAAGAGTTCCGCGACGCTGACGCGCTTCATTGCCGCGCTGGGCATACGTCAGGTGGGCGAGCAGACCGCGCGCACGCTGGCCGAGCATTTTCACGACATGGACGAGCTGGAAAAGGCCGGAGTAGAGGAGCTCATGAGCCTGCCGGACATCGGTCCCGAGGTGGCGGGCAGCATCCGTGCCTTTTTTGAAACGGATTCCAACCGTGAACTTCTGGAGCGCTTCCGCGACATGGGACTCTGGCCGAAGGGCGGACGAAAAGAAGAGGGCACGGGCGCGCTTGCCGGGCGCAAGGTGCTCTTTACAGGCACGCTTTCCCGCCCGCGCGACGAGTACCGCAGAATGGCCGAAGCCGCCGGAGCCAACGTGGCGTCCGGGGTGTCGAAGACGCTGGATTATCTGATTGTTGGCGCAAACCCCGGCTCCAAGCTTGACAAGGCCAGAACTCTGGGTATCACCGTTCTGGATGAAGACGGCTTTCTTGCCCTGCTTCAGGAGAAAAGCCGTCAGTAATCTCCCGTCGGGTATCGAAAAAGCCCCTTGCCGCACTTGCGCGTTGGTGTTTTATTGGATATGATGGGCCAGATTTTTTTCAGTGTCCTCCCATGGACGGACGATGGATGGCAGTTGCCGGGGCCGCGGAGGCGGTCTGGCTGTGTATCATGTGGCCGTGAGGAGATATGCTGATAAGCGTTTATTTGATCAGGAGATTATGATGAAGACCAGCTCTCGCAATGCCTATCCCGGAAAAATCACTGCTGTTATCCCCGGAAGCCTCAGCGATGAGGTCGAAGTGACCCTGGAAACCGGAGAAAAGATTTACGGCCAGATTTCCCACGCCAGCTTCCAGAATCTTTCCCTGGCCGAAGGCAAGGAAGCCGTGGCCCTTGTCAAGGCGACGGAAATCATGCTTGTGGCTGACGACAACGAATACGAATTTTCCTGCCGCAACCAGTTCACCGGCAAGGTGGTCAAGCTGGTGCGCGGCTTCGTCAACGGCGAAGTGCTCATTCAGACCCCCAGCGGCATGGAAATCAACGCCACCGTCACGCTGGAAGGCGTGAACCGTCTGCGTCTGGAACGCGGCTGCACCGTGGTCGCCATGTTCAAGTCTCCCAACGTTCTGATCGCCGTCAAGAAGTAACGCTCAAAACCTGCACGGGCGGGCGGCGTCAAGCCGAACGGCAGGCAGCGCAGATTGCTTCTGGTTGGAAGAACTTTTCCTGTACAGGCAAAGGGGCACGCTTTCGCGTGCCCCTTTTTCGTGTCTTTTTGATGGCGTCTCTCTGCCGCGGTGTCTCAAACGCATGTTTCTGATGCCCGGGCGTCGCATCGCTGATTCCGTCGATGATGCCGTGTTTCTGCGTCGCGTCTTTTCATGTTTTGGCGTCGCGGCAGCTTTGACGCCGTACTTCCAGCATCCTTTGTTCCCTTCCCCCATGTCGGTTCCAGGCGAGACGCGCAGGCTCTGAAGTCGTGACAAGGCTGCGTCTTCATGCCGGATTGAGGCGTGCTGAATCGAGGCGTCGGGAAAAGCCGGGGCTTGCGACGGCGCATGCGTCGCCCTCCGGTTGTGAGAGCGGCGTACTATTTTTTGCCGAAGCGCAGCAGCAGCGCGGAGGTCAGGATAAGCGCGTATCCGAGCAGTTCGCTGGATTCCTCCATCGCATTTTTGGCGGCGCGCCAGTCGCCGTCCGGCAGCAGCGTTTTCCACAGCATGCTTGTGCCGAACAGGCGGGAATACGCCAGAACAATGACGAGCCCTGCGAGAAGAAGAGGAAAGTGCCGCCAGCGGATCAGTCGTGCCAGTCCTGTTACGGCGTCGCGCAGATTCGAGACAGCAAAGGCCAGACAGCCGAAAGCCAGCGTGAGGGCCGGCCACTTCCAGCAGCCGTGAGAGATCATGTCGAGAAAGTAGTCCTGCTCGCGTATGAGCATGCAGCCGGTGAGACCTCCGACAAGCGTCAGGGCCCGGCGCATGTCCGGACAGCGGCGCGCCTCGGAAAAGAAAAGCGCCGTGCTTGCCAGAAGCAGCAGCGTCTGGCTGAACTCCGTGGGGCCGACTTCCGCAAAGGGGTGAAGGCATCCGGCATCCCACCAGAAAATGAGGAAAAGAGCGAGAATGCCCAGTCCGAGCCCGAAGAGAAGGCGCAGTGCGCAGGCAATGGTTTTCAGATCAGATAAAAATTCCCTGTTCTGCAAAGATGAAAAGCGGATATTCATGGCAATCACATCGTTATGAAGTCTGTTTTTTTGCGGAAAAGACAGCGGATTTCCGCCCACAGACCGGGGAAAGGGTGATGGATATTCGCCGTGAAGAACGCGCTTGTCAAGCGGTGTCGATGAAGAAAAAGCGTAACGTTTGCTTCAAAGACAAAGTTGCAGGAAAAAAGAGTCCGCTTTCTGCATGGATACAGAAAACGGACGAATGCTAGAACGTTTTTTTCGTGGCAATGTATTGCACCAGCAAGGGCAGAGCCACGCCGCAGGCACAGGTGAGAAGTGCGAGCAGCACCATGCCGTCCATGGCCGGCGGCAGCGCGGGCAGCGTGCCGTTGTGCCACGGCCATACCGTGCGCAGCGATCCGGCCATGAAGCCGATGAGCACCGCGTTGGTCTGCGAGGGATAGCGTCGGAAGCATGCCGCGAGCACGCGGCTGAAGCTCATGAGTCCGCACAGGCCCCCGGCGATGAAGGTGAGAAGCACCGGCAGATTGAGATGCACCACCGCGGAAAGGATGAAGGCGTATTGTCCCATGACGACCAGCATGAACGAGCCGGATATGCCGGGCAGAATCATGGCGCACAGGGCGATGAATCCGGCAACGAAGATGTTCGGCAGAGCGTGGGAGGCCGTCATGGCTTCGGCTCCGGTGACGAACCAGGCCGCCACGGCTCCCGCGACAAGCAGCAGCACGTTGCCTGCGGGCATGCTCTGGCCTCGGGTCATGAGCACGATGGACGAGATGATGAGCCCGAAAAAGAAGGCCCACAGAGCTTCGGGCCAGGCGTGAAGCAGATAGAGGGTCAGGCGCGCAAGACTGAAGATGGACGTGCCTATGCCGATGACCAGCGGCAGCAGAAAGCCCCAGGGAATGCCCGCGCAGGCTTCCTTGAAGCGACCGGTGAAAAAGAGCCGGAAGAACGTGACGTTGAAGGCCTTGATGCCGTTCAGCAGCTTGTCGTAGATGCCGGTGATGAAGGCAATGGTGCCGCCGGACACGCCGGGCACCACGTCGGCGGCGCCCATGGCCAGGCCGCAGAGGAGGTAGCGCAGCTTTTCCCTCATTCCTTGTCTCCCTTCACCAGGCGCACGCGCAGTTCGCGACGGGAAGGAATGCGGCGATAGCGGATGTCGGGAACGCCTATCATGAGTCCCGCCATGGGGATGAGGCCGTCTTCCGTGCCCATGGCCTTGCGCACGTCTTCGCTCATGGCCGCCGCCCGCATGACGTAGCCGGCCCAGCAGCCGCCGAGGCCCATGACGGGAAGCAGCAGATCAAGCGCGGACACGGCAATGGAACAGTTCACGATGTCGAGATCATAGGAGCCGCCTGCGCAGGCGAACACCGCGCAGGGCGCGCCGCGGAAAATGGGATCCCCGCCCCGATCGTGGGCAAGCACCACGCCGGCGAGCCGCTTGTCGCCGCGGAAGGCGTTGACCACGGCGTCCGCCACGCGGCGCAGAACGTCCCTGCCTTCCAGCACCAGCCAGCTCACGTTTTCCAGATTCTTGCCCGTGGGCGCGTAGCGTGCGACATCCAGAGCTTTCAGCAGCAGATCTTCCGGCACGTCCTGTTCCTTGAACTCGCGCACGGAACGGCGGCCGCGGATGAGCGCCGCAAGACTGTCCTCATCGGGCAGCGGAGCCGCGGGAGCGAGCGTGTCGGGATTCACGCCGTCCAGCTGCACGGCGGCCTGAGGACAGACGGCCGCGCAGTGACCGCAGTGCATGCAGTATTCCTCATGATGAATGCGCACGCCTTCGTCGGAAACGTGAAAGCAGTGCAGGGGGCAGACTCGGGCGCAAAGCCCGCAACGGACGCAACGGGAATCCTCAATGTGTATCATGGCTTTTCCTGAAGGTATATGCTAAAGAATGTCCGTGCAGCATAGAGGAAAATGCGTGAAAGGGGAAGAACTTCCTTTTGGCGACGTCGCCGTCGGCATCGGTTTTCCTTTCTGCGGCAGAACGCGGACTGCCGCGTCGGACATGCGCCGCGGGCTGCCGGTTCTGCACTTTCTCTGCGGTTTTCCTCAGACAGGGAACAATTCATGGAATCGCTGACTCTTGTCGTGCTCGGGGCGCTGGTCGCCGTTGTTGGTTTTGTCTGGGCGGTGTTCTGCGTCATACATGCGCTGCTGCATAAAAAGGATTCGCAGTCCGCTCTGGCATGGGTGGCGAGCATCATGCTGCTGCCTTTTCTGGGGAGTCTCGCGTATTCGCTTTTCGGCATCAGCCGGGCCGACAGTCTGGCCGGACGGCTTCTCGACGAGGCGGCCAGAAGGCAGGATTCGTCCGACAGAATTTTGGATCGCCGACTGAACGCCGAAGAGGACGACGATTCCCTTCCCGCGGAATGGGAGGCTCTGAAGGTGGGCCGAGCCCTCACCGGACGCCGCATGATGCGCGGCAACCGGCTGGAACTTCTGAAGAACGGCGAAGAGGCCTATCCGGCCATGCTGGAAGCCATAGGACAGGCCAAACGCATGGTCTGCCTGTCCACCTATATTTTCCGCGGCGACGATACGGGCCGCGCCTTTGCCGACGCGCTTGAAGCTGCAGCCAGACGCGGCGTGGACGTCAGACTCATTGTGGACGGGCTGGGCGGCATGATCTATTCGCTGCGCAAGCCGTGGCGCAAGCTGCGCGAAAAGGGCGTGAAGGTGCAGATGTTTCTGCCGCCGCGCCTGTGGCCGCCCATGTTTGCCGTGAATCTGCGCACGCACCGCAAGGTGCTCGCCTGCGACGGCGTCGTAGCCTTTACCGGCGGCATGAACATCGGGGATCATCATCTGGTCACGCTGCCGCGGTGCGGACGCGTGCAGGACATCCACTTCCGCTGCACCGGGCCCGTGGCCGCGCGCCTGCAGGAAGCCTTTCTCATGGACTGGGCTTTTGTGAGCAAGCTGCCCACGCCGCCTTCGCTCATGGAACCTGAGGAGAAGGGCGCGTCACACTGCCGCCTGGTGTTCGACGGCCTCGGCCGCAGCCGGGAAGACATTCATCAGCTTCTGTGCGGCGTGATTTCCGCGGCCAGACGGCGTGTCGTCATTTTCACGCCGTACTTCATTCCTCCGCGCGAGCTGTCCGGCGCTCTGGTGGCCGCCGTGCAGCGCGGCGTGCAGGTGGACGTCATCCTTCCGGCGCAGAACAATCTTTTCTACGTGCATCACGCCTCCCGCCGCTATCAGGGAGCGCTGGCCAGAATGGGCGTGCGCATCTGGTATCAGCCGCCGCCGTTTGCCCACACCAAGCTTCTGCTGGTGGACGACTGGTATGCGCTGATGGGCTCGGCCAATCTCGATCCGCGCAGCCTTTTTCTCAATTTTGAGCTCAACGTCGAGGTGGCCGATCCGGCTTTTCAGAAGGAACTTTCGGACTATGCCTCCGAGGTGCTGTCCCGCTCGCGTCGGATGCGCTACGAAGACTATGACCGCGCCGCTCTTCCCTCAAAGCTGTTCGATTCGCTGTGCTGGCTGCTCAGTCCCTATATTTGATGCCCTGAAAGATAGCGAAATATTAAGCAAGACTTCTGGCGTTGACTTATCCGCCCAATGCCGTATGTGAGTAACATACGCTACCTTATGTCATGCAAGGAGTTTGCCATGTCGCTGTTCGATATTCTGAATTCCCCTGAACTCAAATCCACGCTTGGTTCCTTTGCCGACAAGGCGAAGAACACGGCTTCCGATATCACTTCCAAAGCGCCCGGCGGGCTCGGCGGACTGCTCGGAGCCGGGGCGCTGGGCGCGCTTCTGGGCAGCTTTGTTTCCAAGAGCGTGCTGAAGGACGCCGCCCTGGTGGGCGCGGGTGCCGTGGCCTGGAATTTTTATCAGAAGTGGAGTCAGAGCCGTGGCGCTCAGACGGAGGAAGTCGAAGTGTTTTCCCGGCAGACGACCGGGGCAACGGTCGGGGCCTCCGTGCCCGCGCCTGCGCTGGACAATACGGCCATGCTCATGCTTCGCGCCATGGTGTACACGGCCCGGGCCGACGGTCATATCGACGCAACGGAACAGGGGCGCATTCTCAAGCTGGTGGAGCAGCTCTGGCCGGGCAGAGACATGTCTGCCGTCATGAACGGCCTGATGAGCGAACCCATTGATCCGTCCCGACTGGCGGCGGAGGTGCGCTCGCCGGAGCAGGGCGACGATTTGTATCGGCTCTCCTGTCTCATTGTGGACGTCGATCATTTTATGGAACGCAGCTATCTTGACGGTCTTGCCTCGGCGCTGCACCTCTCCGCCGAGAGAAAGGCGGCGCTGGAGCAGGAAGTGGCGCAGGCGAGACAGCAGCTGCTGCCGGACTAGAGGAGCGTTTCGTCTTTTTGTTTTCGGCGCTATTTTGCCGTGTGCGCAGGGGCGGACACATGCCCTGTATGATGCCTGATGCATTGCGCCGCAGGGTTTTGCCGCATCGTAGTTTCGGCAGGACTTTGCGGCGCGAGCTTTTTGTACTACACTGAGACAGTTTTTTCTTGCGGGTGAAACGTCTCCGGCCTGCGCGCAGGGCGCGATGCAGGGGAAGGAGGAAAATTGTGAAGGAGAAAAGTATGAAAAGAGTGCTGGGCGTGGGAGCGCTGCTTGTGTGTCTGGGAACCGTGCAGCCGTGTCTGGCGGAAGAGGAACTGGCTCCGGGCTTTGACGCCTGCATGGAAAAGTCGGGTGGCGTGACGATGGAAATGCGCGTATGCCTTGACGAGGCCTACAAGTACTGGGATGCCGAGCTGAACAGCAATTACTCGTCGGCCATGAAGCGGTGCAGCGATACGAGTGACCCGAAGGCGTGCAAGAATCGCCTTCGCAATGCCGAACGCCTGTGGGTGCAATACAAGGAGGCCATGTCGGACGCGATCATGGGCTATGAGGAAGGCACCATGGGACCGGTTCTCGGCGCGGATTTTCTGGCGAGGGAGACGAAAAAGCAGGCGCAGGAACTGGGAAGCATGGCCGGGCAGGGCGAGTAGGGTCCTGTGCCGCGTATCCTTGAATCGGACGGCGTCCGAGGCGTTGGCGCATTGTTTCGTGAACGGAAACGTGTCGAAACCTGAGGCCGAAGATGCGCTCGTCACGGAGCGCGGGGCTCGCCGTGCCGCTGCGGACAAGCTGTCTGAGAAATGTCTTTAGCATCTGAAGTGCATAAAAAAGGCGCGTTTCAACACGCGCCTTTTTTATGCGGAAAGGTTGTTCGTGAACCGCCGCTCCAGGGGCGGCGATCACGCGGCATCGGAAGTCTTACACGTTGAACAGGAAGTTCATCATGTCGCCGTCCTGGACCACATAGTCCTTGCCTTCCACGCGGAGCACGCCCGCAGCGCGGCAGGCCGCTTCGGACTTGTACTTCATGTAGTCTTCGTAGCTGATGACTTCGGCGCGGATGAAGCCCTTTTCAAAGTCGGTGTGGATGACGCCTGCGGCCTGCGGAGCCTTCCAGCCCTGACGGAACGTCCAGGCGCGCACTTCCTTGGGACCGGCGGTCAGGAAGCTTGCCAGACCGAGCGTGTGATAGCCCATGCGGATGATGTTTTCGAGGCCGCTTTCCTCAATGCCGTAGGATTCCAGCATTTCAGCCTGTTCGGCGTCGGAGAGGCCCTGAAGTTCCTCTTCGAGGCGGGCGCAGATCTTCACCATGCCGCAGCCGCGGGATTCGGCCAGCTTGCGCAGCGCCTTCACGTGCTCGTTGTCTTCCTCGATGCCGGCTTCGTCCACGTTGGCGCAGTAGATGAACTTCTTGGCCGTGAGCAGGGAGAGCTCGCGCCACACCTGCTTGAAGGGCTCGTTGAGTTCGGGCACTTCAAAGGTGGAACCGGGCTTGCCTTCGCCAAGATGGGCGACAAGCGCTTCGAGCACGGGCTGTGCCTTCTGCATTTCCTTGTCGAACTTGGATTTTTTCTTCAGCGTATCGAGGCGTTTTTCTGCGGTGTCGAGGTCGGCGAGCAGCAGTTCGGTTTCAATGGTGTCCACGTCGCGCAGCGGATCAATGCTGCCGTCCACGTGGGCGATGTTTTCATCGTCGAAGCAGCGCACCACTTCCACGATGGCGGCGCATTCGCGGATGTTGGCCAAAAACTGGTTGCCGAGACCTTCGCCCTTGCTGGCCCCGCGCACGAGACCGGCGATGTCCACGAAGTCCACGGTGGCGTAGATGGTTTTGGCGGGCTTCACGAGCTCGGTGAGCGCGTCGACGCGCTTGTCGGGCACGGCCACGGTGGCCTTGTTGGGCTCGATGGTGCAGAAGGGATAGTTGGCGGCTTCGGCGTTCTGCGCCTTGGTGAGCGCATTGAACAGGGTGGACTTGCCCACGTTGGGCAGACCGACGATACCTAGACTCAGTGACATGACAAAACTCCGGAATAAGGCGGGACGCGCATCAGCCGCGCACGGCTATGTGAAGATTGGCGACGCCCAGCGTGAAGGGAATGTGCTGAACAAAGGCAAAGCCCGCCTCGCGCAGTTCGTCGCTGAAGGCGGCGGGCTTCGGAAAGTTTTCGATGGTGTCGGCAAAGTAGTCGTAGGCCGACGTGGAATGGCTGACGAGTCCGGCGAGTTTGGGCATGATGTGGCGCAGATACCAGTGATAGCACGGGCCGAACACGGGCGTGGACACGGGAGCGAATTCCAGAATGCAGGCTCTGCCGCCGGGCACGAGCAGACGATGCATTTCGCGCAGAGCCTCCATGCGGGGACGCACGTTGCGTATGCCGAAGGCGATGGTCACGGCGTCGGCGCAGCCGTCGGGAAGCGGCATGTGACGGGCGTCGGCCACCATGGTGGTCACGCGGGAGCGTTCGCCGGCGCGCATTTTGTGCTCTTCGCCGTAGCGGAGCATGGGCTCGCAGATGTCCGTGGCGTACACGCGCAGCTCAGGATAGCGGCGTATCAGCGCAAGAGTGACGTCGAGCGTGCCCGCGGCCATGTCGATGACCGTGTTCGTGGGGCCGGGAACCACGGAACGCACGAGATTGCGCCGCCACCAGCAGTCCAGAAAGAGGCTGAACACGCGGTTCTGCAGGTCGTACCACGGCGTCATGCGGCCGAACATTTCCGACACGTTGCGGGTGTGCTCGTCGCCGGGCTCCTGGGAGGACGCGCGTTCGGAAGACGCCGCGTCTGCGGAAGTGCTGGCGTTGTCTGCGGCCGCGTCCGCCGCGGGACGGCTGTTTTCGGCAGAAGATGCGGACTCCTGCTTCCGGGAAAGGGATTCGTCGCCGGGCATGTTCTGACTCACTGCTCGTCTCCTTCCTCTTCGAGGCGTTCTCTGCCCTTCAGGGCGGTGTCCATGACCACGCGGTAGATGGAGGGGAAGATTTCCTCGAAATTGCTGGGAGAAAGGCGCTGCGATTCGATGAACTTCACCGCGATTTCCTTGCTCACCTGCATGATTTCACGTTCCAGTTTTTCCATTATGAACTCCTGCGGCGAGGCCGCAAGCTGAAGGCAAAAAAACCCGCCTGTGGGGAATGGCCCCGGCCACCGCGGCTGGGAACCGGGCGGGTCAAAAAGACGGGAAGGAATGCCCCCCCAGCCTTTTTATGTTGACGTGTATTGAACGGCGCTTTTCGGATCTGCGTTCCGGTCTGCGTTCCGGCGCGCAGCCGAGGCTGCGCTCTGACGCCGGGAGAGACCCGCGCGGCCCGCTCCCGGCGAGCGGTTAGAACATGTCTTTGAGCAGATCTTCGCCCTGCTGTGCCTGTTCCTCCACCTGCTGAACGAGCGCGGGATCGACGTCGCCGTCGAGGGCGTCGAGGCCGTAGCCCGTGCCGGGTTCGGTGCCTTCAATGAAGGGCATGCTCATGCCGTCGGCGTCGGCGAACACGATGCCGTCGGGCTTGGGGAAGTCGTCGGGCGGATAGGCCTTGAGCGCCTCCTTGGCATAGTAGATGTAGGCGGGCAGGGCGGCGCCGGAGCCCGTTTCGCCGCGGCCCATGGGCTGAAGCTGATCGTAGCCTATGTAGGTGGCGGTGACGAGGTAGGGCGTCATGCCGATGAACCAGGCGTCGTTTTCGTCGTTGGTGGTGCCGGTTTTGCCGCCGAGCGGGCGACCCAGCACGCGGGCCTTGCCGCCGGTGCCGAAGTTCACCACGCCTTCGAGCAGCTTGGCCATGACGTAGGCGTTCTGCGGCGTGATGGCCTGCACGGATTCGGGCTGGCTTTCATAGATGGTGTTGCCCCAGGGGCCCTGAATGCTGGTGATGAAGCGCGGCGAGCTGACCTTGCCGCCGTTGGCGAAGGCGGTGTAGGCCTGCGCCAGATTGAGCGGAGACACGGCCACGGCGCCCAGACTGATGGACAGGGTGGCCGGGAACTCGGGCGTGAGTCGCAGGGCCTTGGCGCGGGCAATGATGTGTTCCACGCCCATCTGCTGCGCCACGCGCACGGTGCAGAGGTTGCGGGAGCGGGCGAGAGCGCGGAAGAGCGGCATGGGGCCGTTGAACTTGCCGTCGTCGTTGCCGGGACGCCAGGCTTTTTTCGTCCACTTGTCGATGAGGATGATGGGGGCGTCGAGCAGCATGGAGGCGGGGGTGAAGCCGTTGTCGAGCGCCGCGGAATAGACGATGGGCTTGAACGAGGAGCCGGGCTGGCGCTGCGCCTGCGTGACGCGGTTGAACTGGGAGCCGGAGCTGCCGAAGGAATAGCCGCCCACCATGGCCACCACGTCGCCGCTCTGCGGCTCGATGGACACCATGGCACCCTGCACGTCGGGATACTGCTGGAGTCGCAGGGCAATGACGGCCTCATGGGGACGCAGCACGGCGTCCTGCACGTTTTTGGGCGCTTCCGTCACGTTTTTGCCCTTGGTGTTTTTCTTCTGGGCCTTGGCGGGCGCGGCAGGCGTCTTGTCGCGGGAAACCCAGATGACGTCGCCGGGCTTGACCACTTTTGTGGCGTCGCGCATCACCACGGCGGTGACGGAACCGGCCACGCGCTTGTTCGGCTTGCGCGCCCAGTTCATGTTGCGCACGCTCACGTAGCCGCGCTGCGTTTCGGAGAGCAACACGTCTGCGCCGGACTTGTTCACGCTCGTCACGAGCGCAAGCGCCCAGCCGTCGTCGTCGAGATCGGAGAGCTTGAAGTCCTTTTTCTTGAGAAAGTCCGTGTATTCGGAAGGTTCGAGATGCTTGACCGGTCCGAGCCAGCCGTGACGCTTGGTGGCGTCTTCCAGACCGTGGCGCAGACCTTCGTTGGCGGCCTTCTGCTGCAAGGGATCCATGGCGGTGTGGACGGTGAGGCCGAGCTCATACACGGCATCTTCGCCGTACACGCCGAAGTCGTAGCCGTTTTTCTTGCAGTTCTCTTCCGAGAACATTTCCACGAGCAGGCGGCGCACTTCTTCCATGTACCAGGCCCCGTCGGGATTGGACGAGGGCATGGCCTTGTATTCGAGCTTCTGATTGATGGCTTCGTCGTACTGGGCGTCGCTTATCCAGCCGAGGTCGCGCAGGCGGCGCAGCACGTGACGCTGACGGTTCTGGGCTGCTTCGGGATTGCGGTAGGGATTGTAGGCGGAAGGCGACTGGCCGAGACCGGCGATGAGCGCGGCTTCGGCAATGGTGAGATCCCTGGCGTTCTTGGCGAAGTACACGCGCGCGGCGGCTTCCACGCCGTAGGCGTTGTTGCCGAGGAATATCTGATTGATGTAGAGGGTGAGAATTTCGTCCTTGCTGAGCTGCTTTTCCAGGCGGTAGGCGAGAATGGCTTCCTTGAGCTTGCGTTCGTAGCTCTTTTCCGGGGTGAGCATGAGACGCTTGACCACCTGCTGCGTGATGGTGCTGCCGCCCTGCCTTGTGGAGCCGTGCTGGAAGTTGGCTATGGCCGCACGCACGATGGCCTTGATGTCCACGCCGGGGTGATTGTAGAACTGATCGTCTTCCACGGCGAGGAAGGACAAGGGCACGAACTTGGGAAGCTGGTCGAGCGTGACGAGAAAACGCCGTTCGTGGTAGAGCTGGCCGATGAGGCTGCCGTCGCGGGCGAGCACGGTGGTCACCAGCGGCGGACGGTAGTCGGCGATCTTGCTGAAGCTCGGCAGATCGTCGGACACCCACTGATACAGCATGTAGCCGCCTGCGGCCGCGCCCAGCGCGCCGAGCACGACCAGCGTGCCGAAAATGTAGAGTATGGTGCCGAAGAATCCGCGGCCCTTGCGGCGTTTTCTGCGGGATTTTCCGGGAGCGTCCAGAGAAAGCAGTTCGCTGTCGGAGTCGTCCTCATCCGCGGGTCTGGAAGATCTTCTGTTCCTGCCGGGGGCGGGCGTTCCGAAATCGAGCCTGTCGAGTCCGTTGTCGTTGTTCCAGTCTTTGTCGCTCATGGCAATAGGGAAAGTGAAGTGTCCGGGGAAAGCGTTCCGCCCGGGGGCGGAACGCCGTGACTGTGCGCTAGTTCTGGCCGAGCAGACGGGCCAGAGCTTCGTTGACCATGGCGGGATTCGCCTTGCCGCGCATTTCGCGCATGACCTGGCCGACGAAGAAGCTGACGAGCTTGGTTTTGCCGCCCTTGTAGGCTTCCACTTCGGCGGGATGGGCGTCGATCACCTTCTGCACGGCGGCGTCGATGGCGCCGGTGTCGGAAACCTGAACGAGGCCGCGTTCCTTGACGAGCGCCGCGGGCATGACGTCGCCCTTCATGAGCTCGGGGAAGATGTCGGCGGCAATCTTGGCGGAAATGGTGCCGTTGCCGATGATGGTGATGAGCTCGGCGATGGCTTCGGGCGTGATCTTGAGGTCGGCGCTGCTGACGCCGGTCTGATTGATTTCGCGCAGCAGCATGCCGAGCATGATGTTGGCCGCCTTCTTGGGCTGAGCGCCGAGCGCGCAGGTCTTTTCAAAGAGCTCGGCGAGATGCGGATCGGAGCAGAGCTGTTCGGCGTCCTGTTCGGGCAGCTGGAGTTCGCCCATGTAGCGGGCCATGCGGGCTTCGGGCAGTTCGGGCTGCGTGGCGGCCCATTCGGCGAGTTCCTCGTCGGTAATGACCACGGGCAGAAGGTCGGGGTCGGGGAAGTAGCGGTAGTCCTGCGCGTCTTCCTTGCTGCGCATGGGCGCGGTGAGGTTGCGGTTCGCGTCGTAGAGGCGGGTTTCCTGAATCACCTTTTCGCCGTCGTCGAGCAGATCGGACTGCCTGGCGATTTCAAATTCGATGGCGCGCTGCACGTTGCGGAAGGAGTTGAGGTTCTTCAGTTCGGTGCGGGTGCCGAGCTTTGTTTCACCGCGCGGACGGATGGACACGTTGGCGTCGCAGCGGAAGCAGCCTTCCTCCATGTTGCCGTTGCTGATGCCGAGGCTCACCACCATGGCGTGCAGCTTCTTGAGGTAGGCCACGGCCTCTTCGGCGCTGCGCAGATCAGGTTCGCTCACGATTTCGATGAGCGGGGTGCCGGCGCGGTTGAGGTCCACGTAGCTGAAGTTTTCGCCCTGCGGATGGATGTTCTTGCCCGCGTCGTCTTCCATGTGAATGCGGGTGATGCCGATGCGGCGCTTCTGTCCGTTGACCGTGATGTCGAGCCAGCCGTGTTCGCACAGCGGAAGCTCGAACTGCGATATCTGATAGTCCTTGGGCATGTCGGGATAGAAGTAGTTCTTGCGGGCGAACTGGGAGCGCTGATTGATCTGCGCGTGGATGGCGAGGGCCATGCGCGTGGCGTATTCCACGGCCTTGCGGTTCAGCACGGGCAGCACGCCGGGCATGCCGGAGCACACTTCGCAGACGTTGGTGTTCGGCTCGTCGCCGAAGGAGTTGGGGCAGGAACAGAAAAGTTTGCTGGCCGTGGCCAGGTGTACATGTACTTCCAGGCCGATGACAGCCTCGTATGCAGACATGGGGTACTCCCTGAAAATAGCTGGTAAACAAAGCTCCGAATGGAGGAATCTGTATTGCTATCATTAAAAGGCCCGGGGCTCAAGCGAAACCCGGGAGCGCGTTCAGGGCGTCGCGGGAGGGAACGGCGGTCGCGGGGGAGAGTGACGCGGACGGGCCAACCCGGCGGAAAAAGCGAAGAATTGCTTTCCGCGCAGGACGGACGGCAAACCGGATCGCGCCGACGAGGCGCGGGAGCAAACTGAGCACGCGGAACGCAAAAGTCGCGCTTTCGGACAAAGTTGCGCGGGAGCCTCCGAATGCAGGGAAGCCCGGAAGGAAGAGAATGCGCCGGGCGAGGCGCGTCGAATTCTCCGAACGCAGGGATGACGAACAGCTGCGTTTTCTGGAAAAGATGCGGCGCGGGAGTCGCAGGGCGTTGTGGGGCATGCGCCCTGCCTCGGCGCGGGGGAAGGGGGAGCGGGCGCGCGTTTTCGCCGGGCGAGGCGGAGCGCGGAAGGCTTTTTTCAGCCGTTTTCCCGTCTGCCCGGCCCGGAGGTGACGATGCCGCGATCGATGAGGCGGCGCAGGTACCAGTTCTTGTCGCTCACGAGCATGTGGAGCTGATCGGGCGTGCCCTGGATTTCCAGCACGTCGCCGAAGTCCAGCGGCAGATTTTCCTGTCCGTCCACGGAAAGCAGCACCTGATCGCCCTGACGGCAGGCTTCCAGCCGGATGCAGGAAGAGGCGGGCAGTGCGATGGGGGGAAAGCCTCCGGCAAAGGGACAGATGGGCGTGACGAGCTGGGCGTTCATGGAGGGAATGGTGAGCGGGCCTCCACTCCAAGAACCAATGAAAGGAATCCTT
>NZ_DBMAHT010000046.1:0-16277 GCF_057866825.1 Mailhella sp. | reverse complement strand
TTCGTGGAACAGCTTCATTTCCTTCTTGAACCACATGGGATCGGAAAGCAGGGCCTGTCCGCCGAGGCGGTCGGTCTTTTCGTAGAGCACCACGGAGTGACCGCGGTCGGCGCAGCTCAGGGCCGCGTTCATGCCGGCCACGCCGCCGCCGATGACGGCCACCTTCTTATGACGGTCGGACGGCGGAATGCGCAGCTTCTGAGCGCTCTGAAACTGCAGGGGATTGACCATGCAGGTGCGGTCGTAGCTGGGATAGGTGAGCAGGTGCAGATCCTTGGAAATGGCCACGCGGCGGCCGTGGTCGAGGCAGTAGTCGCAGCGCAGGCAGGGGCGGATGTCGTCTTCTCTGCCTTCCTTGGCCTTCTTGATGATTTCGGGATCGGCCATGGCGGAGCGGCCCATGAGCACGTAGTCGGCCTGACCCTTGGCGAGCACTTCTTCAGCGATTTCGGGGCTGTAGATGCCGCCCACCACGCCGACGGGAATGGACACGCCGGACTTCTTCACGATTTCGCTGGCCCAGGCGTTGTGCGCCACGGGATCGAAGCCGGTAGGATGCATCTTGGGACGGGTGAGGGCGTCGATGCGGTGGCCGCAGGTGATGTGGACCATGTCCACGTAGTCCTGGAAGATTTTGACCTGTTCGGCGGTTTCTTCGGGCATGATGCCGCCTTCCACGCCGTCGGTGCCGTTGAGGCGCAGTTCGATGAGCAGGCTGTCGCCCACCACGCGGCGGATTTCCTTGAGGATCATCACGGGGAAGCGGCAGCGGTTTTCAATGGAGCCGCCGAATTCGTCGGTGCGGTGGTTGGTGAGCGGGGAGAGGAAGTAGTTGATGAGCCAGCCGTGGGCGAAGTGCAGCATGAGGCCGTCGAAGTTGGCTATCTGGGCCCAGTGGGCGTATTCGCCGAACAGGGCGGCGATTTCTTCCATTTCCGCCACCGTGGCGGCCTTGGCGCCGAGATGGGGTTCGTCGTCGGCGGCGATCTTCTTGAAGCCCGCGCGCATGTAGGGGCCGCCGTGGATGAATTCCGCAAAGCTTCTGCCGTTGTAGGCGTGAACGGCGCGCTGGAAGCGCTGGAAGTTCATCTGGTTGCAGGTCTTGGGATTCAGATTGAAGCAGTGTTCATGGCTGCCGTCGATGGGCACTTCCATGGGCAGGGCCACGGAGGAGAAGCCGCCGCGGATGAAGCGCATCCAGAAGTCGATGCCGAAGGTGTTGATGCGGCCGTCGCTGTCTTCGCCGCCGCCCGTGGCGCCGGTGCCGATGGGGGCCACGCGCACCCTGTTGTTGAACATGACCTTGTTCTTGCCCACGTACATGGGTTCAAAAAGATGAGGATACTTTTCTTTGTATATCGGTTTCATAGCGAACTCCCGAGGTTGTGGAGCGCCCGCCTTTCCGCGGACGCCCCGTGCGGACGACGCAAGGTTGCGATAATTACAGGGTAAGGCCGGCGTCGAAGCCGGTATGCACGGCATGCACGATGCTGGAAGCTTCCACGCAGTCGCCCACGCAGATCACGTCGAAGGCCACGTCCTTGAACTTTTCGCGTTCCTTGACGAGCGGCTTGGTGCCCACGGCGATGATGACGGTGTCGGCTTCGATGAACTTTTTGCCGTCGGCGTTTTCCACCCACACGCCCTTGTCGGTGATTTCCCGGCAGGTGGTGTTCACCATGCTGTTCACGTGGTTCTTTTCCAGATTGATGAGGTAGGCGGTGCGTTCGGTGAGCTGGGCCTTGGAGGCGAGATGTTCGGCCATTTCCACGATGGTGCATTCATGGCCGAGGCCGTTCAGATGAATGCCGAGTTCCACGCCGATGGCGCCGCCGCCGATGATGGCCACCTTCTTGCCCACCGTGTCTTCATGACCGAACACATCGAAGGACATGACGGCCTTTTCCACGCCGGGAATGCGGGGCACGACCTGTTCCGCGCCCACGGCCACGATGACGGCGTCGAAGTCGTTTTCTTCAATGATTTCGCGGGTGGCTTCGGTGTTGTACACCACGGTGATGGCCGGGCGCTTCTTGATCTGGCGTACCAGATACTCGTGGAACAGCTTCATTTCCTTCTTGAACCACATGGGATCGGAAAGCAGGGCCTGTCCGCCGAGGCGGTCGGTCTTTTCGTAGAGCACCACGGTGTGACCTCTCATGGCGCAGCTCAGGGCCGCTTCCATGCCGGCCACGCCGCCGCCGATGACGGCCACCTTCTTCTGACGATCCGCCGGGGGAATGCGCAGCTTCTGCGCGCTCTGGAACTGCATGGGATTGGTCATGCACTGACGGTCGTAGCTGGGGTAGGTGAGCAGGTGCAGATCCTTGGAAATGGCCACGCGGCGGCCGTGATCCATGCAGTAGTTGCAGCGCAGGCAGGGGCGGATGTCGTCTTCTCTGCCTTCCTTGGCCTTTTTGACGAGTTCGGGGTCGGCCATGGCGGAGCGGGCCATGAGCACGTAGTCGGCCTGACCCTTGGCGAGCACTTCTTCGGCCACGGCGGGATCATACACGCCGCCCACGAGGCCGATGGGAATGGACACGCCGGACTTCTTCACGATTTCGCTGGCCCAGGCGTTGTGGGCCATGGGATCGAAGCCGGTGGGATGCATCTTGGGACGCGTGAAGGCGTCGATGCGGTGGCCGCAGGTGATGTGAACCATGTCCACGTAGTCCTGGAAGATCTTGACCTGCTCGGCGCATTCTTCGGGGGTGATGCCGCCTTCCACGCCGTCGGTGCCGTTGAGACGCAGTTCGATGAGCAGGCTGTCGCCCACCACGCGGCGGATTTCCTTGATGACCATGAGCGGGAAGCGGCAGCGGTTTTCAATGGAGCCGCCGAACTCGTCGGTGCGGTGGTTGGTGAGCGGGGAGAGGAAGTAGTTGAACAGCCAGCCGTGGCCGTAGTGCAGCAGCAGACCGTCGAAATTGGCTATCTGAGCCCAGTGGGCGTATTCGCCGAACAGGGCGGCCACTTCTTCCATGTCGGCCACCGTGGCGGCCTGGGAGCCGAGATGGGGTTCGTCGTCGGCGGAGATTTTCTTGAAGCCCGCGCGCATGTAGGGGCCGCCGTGCAGGAATTCCGCAAAGGTCTTGCCGTTGAAGGCGTGAACGGCGCGCTGCAGGCGCTGGAAGTTCATCTGGTTGCAGGTCTTGGGATTCAGGTTGAACATGTGTTCGTGGCTGCCGTCGATGGGCACTTCCATGGGCAGGGTCACGCGGGAGAAGCCGCCCTGAATGTAGCGCATCCAGTAGTCGATGCCGAAGGTGTTGATGCGGCCGTCGCTGTCTTCGCCGCCGCCCGTGGCGCCGGAGCCGATGGGCGCCACGTTGAAGCGGTTGTTGAAGCGCACTTTGTTCTTGCCGACATAGAGAGGTTCAAACAGATGGGGATATTTTTCTTTGTAGATGGGCTTCATACGCTCTCCTTTGGCGATACATGATTTTTGCGCGCTGGACGGCGGGGAAATCCGCTTGCTACGGGCCGTCAACTTTTCTGAACGTCTATTCCAGAAAATAGGAGAGCAGGAAAAAAAAGAAAAATATTAATTTTCAATGGCTGGTTATCAGCAGGTTTTATGCTGACGGTGCGAAACGAAGGCGCGGAACGGACGGAGCGGCGCGGGAAAGGCCGCGGACGCGAATCGGTATCCGGGCGGCTTTGCTGCAAAAAAGAGAAGCGCGAAGTGAAGGAGAGGGCAGGAGGAGAGCGCCTCGCCGGAACAAGGGCAGAGTCGTTAAAAATCAACTGCGTAGCCAGAGAGGCGAACGCCTGCGCGCGGAACAAGGGGCGGATGGAGAGATCGCCCCGTGCTTCCAGGCAAAGCGCGTGCAAGAACCGCGGAAAGCGCAGCGGCGGGGCAGACCGTCGGAGTGCATTTCGCGGTTTGGTGTTTTTGGGGGAAAAGAGATTTGCAGGGCTTTGTGCGCGGGGCGGTGAAGAACTTGCGCGGGATCGGCGTGACCGGGCTGTGCGCCCGGCTGCCTCAGAAGCGCGGGGCGCGCGAAGACGTGTGGCCGGGAGGCCTTTCGCCGTTGCTTCTTGCCCGTGTTCATGCGCCCGTCGGTACGAACGGGAGCGCCTGCAAGGGCCCGCCGGGCGTCGGCCGGAAGTTCCGGCATCCGGGCGTTCTGCGTCGTCCGCTTTGAGCGCTGAGGGCGGGGCTTCGAGCGACTGCGTTTTCCGTCCGCGTCAGGAGGCTGCGCTCAGGGCGGAGAAAAAAACAGGCAGACCGTGAAACACGGTCTGCCGTGGAGGAAGGCTGCGCCTTCGGAAATGGCTGCCCGGAGGAGCGGCCGGAGAATCAGATTTTGTTGGAGCTGCCGAGCACGTTGCGGATCTTGCGCTGCACCATGTTCTTGACGGCTTCACGGGCGGGCTTGAGGTAGGCGCGCGGATCGAAGGCTTCGGGATGTTCGGCCATGTACTTGCGGATGTTGGCGGTCATGGCGAGGCGGATGTCGGAGTCGATGTTGATCTTGCATACGCCGGACTTGGCGGCCTTGCGCAGCATCTCTTCGGGCACGCCCTTGGCGTTGCCGAGCTTGCCGCCGTACTGGTTGGCCATTTCCACGAATTCCTGCGGCACGCTGGAAGCGCCGTGCAGCACCAGCGGATAGCCGGGCATCATGGAAGAAATCTTGTCGAGGCGTTCGAAGTCGAGCTTGGCTTCGCCCTTGAACTTGTACGCGCCGTGACTCGTGCCGATGGCGATGGCCAGGGAGTCGCAGCCGGAGCGCTGGACGAATTCCACGGCCTGATCGGGATCGGTGTAGATGCTCTTTTCGGCGGAAACGTGCTCTTCCACGCCGGCGAGCTGACCGAGTTCGGCTTCCACCCACACGCCGCGGTCGTGGGCGTAGTCCACCACCTGCTTCGTGACGGCGATGTTTTCCTCGAAGGGCAGGTGTGAGCCGTCGATCATGACGGAGCTGAAGCCGCCGTCGATGCAGGCCTTGCACAGTTCAAAGTCGGGGCCGTGATCGAGATGCACCACCACCGGGAGATCGGACTCGGCGAGGGCGGCTTCCACCAGTTTCATGATGTACACCTGACCGGCATACTTGCGGGCGCCGGCGGAAACCTGAAGGATCAGCGGCGAGCGCTCTTCCGCGCCGGCCTGCATGATGCCCTGAATGATTTCCATGTTGTTGACGTTGAAAGCGCCGATGGCATACCCTTCCTTGTAGGCGCGGGCAAACATCTCTTTGGGAGTGGTGATAGGCATGGCTTCCCTCCGGGGAGCATCAGTATCTTGGAGAGGCATGAACAATAAAGGAATCCTCTCCTCTTTCTTTGTTTCTTTTGTATCCGCAGTGAGGATTTTTCGCAAGGGATAACGCCGAAAAGAACGCCTCTCTCCTGCTTTTACGGACGCACGGACTCCCACAGACTGTTTTCGTTGAGCTTTTTTGCGGCGGCATCGTCGTTGAGGTCGATGTTCAGCGGCGAGAGCGTGGCCCAGCCCTGGTGCAGCCAGCTTTTGTCGGTGCCTTCGTCTTCAAGAAGGAAGTGCTGGAAGGGATCCTTCATCCAGAAATATTCCCTGCCTGCGGGGGAGAAGCGGCGTTCGTAGGAATCGAGGCAGGTCCAGTCGGTGCTGTGTCTGCAAACCTTGAGTCCGCGGATTTCTTCCGCCGGGCAGTCGGGCAGGTTGAGATTGTACACGCGGTGACGGGGCAGATGTTCCCAGTCGAGGGCCGCGGCGAGGCGCACGGCGAGATCGGCGTGCGCTTCGGTAGCTCCGTCGTGCGAGCAGTGGGAAACCGCCAGCGAGGGCAGACCGTACATGGCCGCCTGAATGGCCGCGCCCACCGTGCCGGAGAAGAAGACGTCCTGTCCGGCGTTGGGTCCGAAGTTGATGCCGGAAATCACGATGTCGGGCCGAAAATCGGGCATGAGGCCGCGCAGCGCGAGAATGACGCAGTCGGCCGGTGTGCCGGAAACGGCCGTGCCTTCAAAGCGTTCGCCGCCTTCGAGGGTGAGGCGGACCTGCTTCGTAAGAATGGGATCATGCACCGTGAGGCAGCAGCCCGCGCCGGAATGCTGTTCGGCGGGGGCCACGGCCCTCACGTCGTGGCCTGCGCGGCGCAGGGCGGCATAGAGAAGGTGCAGGTTGCGGCTGTAGATGCCGTCGTCGTTGCTGATGAGTACGCGCATGGGAATCTCCGCGGCGCGGCCGAAACCTTTGACAAGCCTTGCCGCGCCATATACTGGAAAGAAAGGAACATGTCATGGGAGGGGCGCTTTCGCCTCTTCCCATGTTTTTTGTATAGAACGGGAACCAAAAGTCAAATTTTCCGAGGCGAACATGACCGAGCATCAGAAGATAAGCGCCATGTCGGCCGGCGACGAGATAGCGTCCGCGTATCTCGTGTCGCTGGCATCTCTTCAGCAGTCCCGCAACGGACCGTACTGGAGGCTTGAACTCAAGGACGCCAGCGGCGCGCTGGAAGCCAAGATATGGAGTCCGCTCAGCCTTTCCCTGTCCTCGCTGACGGCAGGACAGATGGTGAGGGTGGAAGGTCATGTTTCCCTGTACCGGGAACAGCTTCAGCTCACGGTGGAGGCGCTGCGCGTTCTCAGCGAAGAGGAGTGCGCAGCGCTGCCCATGGAGGATTATCTTGTTTCCAGCAGCAGGCCCGCGGCGGACATGATGGCGGACGTGGAACGCCTCTGCGACGCCGTGCTTACGCACAAGCCCTGGAAGAAGTTCATGCGCTCCGTGCTTTCCGACAAGCGCATTCGTCCGCTGCTCATGAAGGCTCCGGCGGCCAAGTCCGTGCATCATGCCTACATGGGCGGTCTTCTTGAGCACATGCTCTCCGTGGCCGAATTGTGCATGCTCATGGCCGATCACTATCCGGAGCTTGACCGGCAGACGCTGCTTGCCGCGGCGCTTCTGCACGACATAGGCAAGATCGACGAAATGAGCGGCGTGCTGGTGACCGAATACACCGACGAGGGGCGTCTGCTCGGGCACATCGTGCAGGGCATCGTCATGCTTGAGCCGTATCTGCGCAAGTCCGGGCTTGAGCCGGAACTTGTCATGCACTTCAAGCATCTTATTGCAAGCCATCATGGCGAGCCCGAGTTCGGCGCGGCGCGCGAGCCGTCCACGCCCGAGGCGTTCGTGCTGCACTACGCCGACAACATCGACGCCAAGCTTGCGCAGTGCCGCGGCATTCTTCCGGCCCCCGGCGAGGGGGAAGGCATGGCGTGGAGCCCTTATCAGTCGCTTCTCGGTCGCAGCGTCTGCCGTCCCGTGTGCACGCCGTCCTCCGCTGCGGAAACAAAGGCGTCGCGGCAGGAAAAGAAGGAACCCCGCCAGGAGGAAAGACAGTGTTCGTTACTTTAGAAGGTATAGAGGGCTCGGGAAAGAGCACGCTCATGAATCTGCTCGGACAGGAGCTGGAAAAACGCGGTCTGCCGTTCGTGCGCACGCGCGAGCCCGGCGGATGCGGACTCGGCGCCAGACTGCGTCCGCTGCTGCTCGACGTGTCGAGTTCGCTGGACAGCCGGGCCGAACTCTTTCTCTTCCTTGCCGACCGCGCGCAGCACGTGGCCGAGATCATCCGCCCGGCGCTGGGGCGCGGCGAATGGGTGCTGTGCGACCGCTATGCCGATTCCACCATCGCCTATCAGGGCTACGGCCGCGGTATGGACGCGGACAGGCTCCAGGAACTCAACGATCACGCCACGGGCGGCCTCTGGCCGGAGCGCACGCTGCTGCTCGATCTGCCCGTGGAAGAAGGCTTGAAAAGAGCGCGGGCCCGCAACGGCCGCGAGGGACTCAGCACCAGCGAAGGCCGCTTTGAAGCGGAGGAGCTGGCGTTTCATCAGCGCATCCGGCAGGGCTTTCTCGCCCGCGCCGTCCGCTGGCCCGAACGCTTCTGCGTGCTCGACGCGCGCCGGAGCCCGGAAGAACTTCTGAAGGCGGCCGTTGCGGCGCTGAATCTCGACTGATCCGCCGCCGGAAAGCGTCCTCGCCTTCACACGTGTTCAGAGAACGGAAAGCCTGCGCCGATCATGCGACCGGCGCAGGCTTTCCGTTTATTGTCGGCCCGGCAGACAAGCGCCGCCCTGACGGGCCGCGCACAAATCTTTCGTCACTTGGGCAATCTTTGCAATGTTCAGCTTTTGGCGGCGAGCTTGGCGTCGTAGGCGGCCAGGGAGCCTCAGTCATTTTCCCGGGCCAGCGCGCTTCTGCATACTTCCAGATTGCGGCGGTAGCCCTCAATGTCGTTGCCGCCCGTGTGCCCGCAGCGGGCATAGCAGGCAATGGCCTGTTCCAGCATGTCGGCGGCCTCGCGCCACCTGCCCGCCGAGGCGAGCGCCGTGCCGAGGTTGCCCATGGAAAAGGCGGTTTCCGGGTGATCGCCCAGCACCTTGCGGCGTATGTCGAGCGCCGCACGGTGAAGTGCAATGCCTTCGTCCGGCCGCCCCGTTTCCTCACAGATGCGGCCGAGATTGTTCAGACAGGTGGACACTTCCAGACTTTCCGGCCCCTTCTGCTTTTCCCAGAGGTCCCTGGCTTCAAGGCAGAGGGCTTCGGCTTCGGCAAAGTTTCTGCTTTCGTATTCGCCGAAGGAGAGGGCGAACAGCGAAGGCGCCAGGCGCGGATCGTCCGGCCCGAGGCTCTGGCGCAGAAGCGACAGAGCGGTTCTGCCGACACTCACGCTTCCGGCCGTGTCGCGGCAGGCGAGCTTCATGCGGGCAAGCGCCGTCAGCGCCAGGGCTCTTGCGGCTCCGGGAGCGTGTTCCAGCAGGCGGCAGGCCTGTTCGGTTTCGTGTGCCGCTTCATCGGCCTTGCCCTGATGAAACAGAGCCACGCCCAGCGTGTAGCGAAGATTCCCTTCGTCTGCCGGCGAAAGGTCGGGGTATTGTTTCAGAAGATCGCGCAGCGCCTTTTCGGCCTGCGCGTCCGGGAGTGTTCTGGCCGCATTGAGTGCGGAGCGAAAATCTTCCATCAGTCCTCCATGACGTTGCGGGCGCGCAGTTCGGGATCCTTGACGCCGCGCTGCACGAGAGGCCCGGCCTGCCACAGCCAGTTGCCCTGAATGTCGCACAGCTCCTGACGGCGAAGTTCCGCGGCCACGAGATCGCACAGTTTTTCGACGGCCTCCGAGGCCTCGGCTCCGAGACTTTGGGAATCCCAGGGCGTGCGCGCCAGAACCTTGACCGTGGAAGCCGTCTGCTGACCGAGCACGGGCAGGGTTTCGGCCAGGCGTCCGGCCCACTTGTAGAAGGGCATGTAGCGGCGGTTGAGCAGGAAGGCCATGGACAGCGCGGCCTCGGCAAAGCGCGCGGCGGCGAGCATGGCGGCCATGGAGTTGCCGCGCTGGAGACTGCGGGGCAGATTGTACTGACCGGCCTGCGCCATGATCATGCAGCGGGCGGCTATTTTCTTGCGGCGCACGTCGTCGGGATAGTATTTGAGCAGCGCCTCGCGCACGGCGGAAAATTCTCCGCCTTCGTCCATGAACACGTCGCCGTTGGTGCAGGAGCAGAGGTGATATTCGGGAACGGCCATCCATTCGCGCCAGGTCTCAGGGGCGCGATCCCTGCCCAGAAAGCGGCGGTAGAAGCCCTTGAGCGGCAGAGGTCCGGTTCTGCCCATGCGCCGCTCTCTGGCCATGCGCGTGGGAAAGCCCTGGAACGAGGCGGGAAGCGAGGCTATGGCCTCCTCCACGCGAGAAAGTTCCGCGCGAAGCAGCTCGTCCGGCACCCACAGGCAGAAGGCGGGACCCCAGTCGTGATCGCGGGAAATGCCGTCGTCCAGGCCGAGGCATTCCGAGCCTTCGCCCACAAGGCCGGCAGCCGAGCGCGTCATGATGTCGGGAATGCGTTCCCTGAGCAGGGGCAGGGAGGCTTCAAAGAAGAGTCGGGAAAGGGCGAGTCCGTTGAATGGCATGAAAACCTCGAAGGCAGAAGGTTGAACGGGCAGGAAGGCGTCAGAGACCGGGAGGACAGCATTCGCCGGGCAGAGCGGCGAGATCGCGCAGCGTGACGCTGTCGGCGTAGCGCTCGATGCAGTCGCCAAGGCCGCTCCAGAAGCGCAGCGAGGCGCATTTTTTCTGAAAATTGCAGGCTTCGGCTTCCGGATCAAGGCAGTCCACGGGAGCAAGACTTCCTTCCACGGCGCGCAGAATGTCGCCCGCCGTGCAGTTTTCGGGCGGCATAGCCAGCCGGTATCCGCCCTGACTGCCGCGTTCGCTCTTGACCAGTCCGGCCCGGCTCAGGGGCGCGATGACCTGTTCAAGATATTTGAGACTGATGTGCTGCGACTGCGCGATGGACTTGAGCGGCGTGTTGTCGTTGTGCGGACGCCGGGCAAGTTCTATCATCACACGGAGGGCATAGCGGCTCTTGGTAAAGAATTTCATGGCTTCACTCCTGCAGTCTTGCCTCTTTTAGCATGGAGCCGTCCGCATGACCATAGTCGGGCTGGGGTGCGCCCGGCAAAATGTGCGGTACAAGCTCGTTTTTCGGCTCGACGCGCAGACGCCGCACCTAAAGAGCGTTTTCATCGGCGTCTGCGCGTTGAGGCATGGCGTACGTTCCGCGTTGCCGCCGGAAGGCACGCCATGCCGTTCTGCTACGAGGTGTTCTTCATGTACGTTCTGGCCCGGTAGCGGAAGCTGGAGCGGGCCATGCCGCAGCGTCTCGCCGCTTCGGACGTGTTGATTTCACCGTTTTTCCACAGGACGAACACCCGCGGAAAGCCGGAAGGCAGCGGACTCGGCTCCCGACCGAAGCGCGTGCCGCTGATTTTCGCCGCGGCAATGCCTTCCGCCTGGCGACGGCGTATGTTTTCCCTCTCGTTCTGCGCCACGAACGACAGCACCTGAAGCACGAGATCGGCAATGAAGGTGCCGAGCAGATCCTTGTCTCTGCGGGTGTCGAGCAGAGGCATGTCGAACACGAGAATGTCCACTTTCATTTCCTTGGTGAGCACATGCCACTGCTGCTGGATTTCCTTGTAGTTGCGCCCCAGCCGGTCGATGCTGGTGATGCATATCTGATCGCCGGGCTTCAGGCGTCGGAGCATGGCGAGGTACTGCGGCCGCTGAAAATCCTTGCCCGACACCTTGTCGATGAAGATGTGCTTTTTGGGAATATCCCGTTTCTGCATGGCCAGGTACTGGCGGCTTTCGTTCTGATCCGTGCTGGATACGCGGATGTATCCGTATGTTTTTCCCATGGGGGCGGAACTCCTGAGATAGAGGTGCGTTGTTTCGCGGGCGTTTGGGCTGCCGGCGGCTGATCCGGTCGTGGAGCCGGGGCCGTGCTGCCCGTCGGGAGTGGAAGCTCTGGAGAACGGCCGTCGGCGTCGTTCGAGCGGAGCGTCCGGTGGGCGGAAAGCGACGCACGGAGGACGGGGATGCCTGGGAACGGAGTGTCGGGACAGTCGGGCTTTGTTTGCGTCGTGCATGGAATACCTCCTGACGTTTCGGCAAGAATGCCGGTTTTGAAGCGGGAGAAATCGCCGCTTCGCAGTCGGGAAGCAGAGCATAACGTGCTATCATGCGGGAATGAACCAGGATTTTTAGCCGCGGGATTGTCAGTCGTTAAAAAAGTACAAGGTCGGGACGGGAAAGGAGAAGGGCCTTTCGGCGGCTGAGGACGCGGCGGCCTTGCGCCGCAAGGGAAAAGAACATTGCGCATGCGCGCCGTCATCAGAGAAAAAATAATTCCTGTCTCTGCTGCTTGTTCCTGCAGGAAGAGTTGGGCGCAAGCAGGTCTCGGGCGGAAGCGGCACGGGAAGCAGACAACGGCATGTATCGGAATCGACCGTGTGAGAAAGAAAAACGGGGCGGAAAGTGCTGTCAGAGACGTGTTTTTGAAGCGGTTGTTTTTATAACATGTTGTTTTTTGTGCACAATCTTCGGCAAGACGCCGATGCGTTCATCATGAGAAGTGCATTTTTGAAGAGATCCGGGCTTTGAAAATGCCTCTTTTACGCCTCGGAAATGCGGCTGGACATGCCAAAGCGCAGTCATTAGATTGGCCTGCCGTGAAGAACAAGAGTCCGTTGCTCTTGAAAGAAATATTTTTAAAAAATATTCAGGGAGGATGGAAAATGAAGAGATGGATGACGGCGTTGTGTTTTCTCGGCCTGCTGGTGGCGACGCCTGCGTTTGCCGGAACTCTCGAAGCGCTGGACGGCATGCTGGATTCTGCGGAAAAAATACTCGGCGCGGCGGATCGGACGCGTCCTTCCGCATCTTCGGGCATAAGCTATGCGGAACCGCAGGGCTTTACGGCCACGGTCAATGGCGATGATTACTATCTGACCATTTATAAAGACAGAATCCATACGGTCGGCTATATAGGCGACGGGGAGTGGGCCCTGCTCTTCAAGATTACCCAAAGGACGCCGACTTCATTTTCTGCCACCTGCGTGGCGGATGTTTCCTACGACAAATGGAATAAGAAGCATCCCAAAGGCACGATAACGGGAACGCTGTCGGGAGATACCCTTTCCGTTGTTTTCAGCAGTCCTGACCTCAATACCAGCGACAGCGGAAAGACGCGCGTGACGGTGAAGCGCGTGAACGAGGATATTTCCGAATTCATACAGAGCAAGAAGTCCATATTCACGAGAACATTAAAATAACCGTTGCATGCTGCCTGCGGCCGTGAACGACGGCATAAAAAAACTCCCGATGCCCAGCGTTTTCACGCTGAACATCGGGAGTTTTTTTATGATCCAATATCGTATTGGATTGTTTCGACTTTTGGTGGAGGCGGGGAGAGTCGAACTCCCGTCCGAGAAAGGTCCGCGCAAGGCCTCTACAGGTTTAGTCTGCGTACAGAGTTTTCGCCTCGGGATTTGCCCGCAGACGGGCGTCCGTCAGTTATCCCGCCGTAACTCCTCGCGCGCGCCCCGGAAGGAACAGACGCGCGCCAGCCCGATAAGCTTGGCGCTTCGGCGACGTATCGGACGTCGGCCGCTTCAGCGTGACGGTCTTTGCGCCGTCAGGATGCCCGGCTGCTTACGCAGCGTAGGCGTATTCGTAATCGTTGTTGGCAATTACTTTGTTGCCGCTTTTTACGAGGCCAGCGGCGCCTCGACCTGCAACCATGGCTTCCAGCATCCCCGTCGAAACCAATGCGCCCCCTTGCGGATGGTGCCTTTGCTGACGCGGGTCAGAAAGACCACGTTTCCGTCGCTCTCGCAGGCGGAACAAGTATTAAATACGCATAAAATCTGTGTTCGTAAAGGGGCGCTGCGGCGGATTTCCGCGCTCGGCACAGAGAAAAACGACCGCCGCGGGGAGCGCCGGATTAAAATTGTTCCCGGCATGGCGGCAAAAAACAAAAGTGTTTCAACCAATTGCAGCATAAAAATGATAACTGTTTGAAAAATAACGATTCTTATGTTTGGCATGCTTCTTGCTTCATGATTGTCGACAAGAAAAGGAGACTGTCATGAACAGAAGAGAATTCATCCGCTGTGCAGGCATAGGAGCTTCGGGCATGCTTCTGGCCTCTGCGTTCGATACCACCATGAACGTGCGCCGGGCCGCGGCCGCAGCGTCTTCTCCCAAGGCCGACTATTTCGTTTCCGCCGATGCCAAGAATCTTATCAAGGGCGGCTTTGATCCCGACAAGAAGCCGGTGCTTTCCGTGGATTCCGGTGCCGTGGTCGATATTGAGACCGTGAGCATGCTGGGCATCGCGGGAACGTTTTCCGACTATATGAAAAAGTACTCTTTGTCGGCGGATGATCCCATCATCTATAAAATTCTGGCCTCGGAGAAATTGAAGAAGGCCTGCAGCTCGGGACATGTTCTGACGGGCCCCATTCGCATCAACGGCGCCAAGCCCGGCGACGTGCTGGAAGTGCGCATTCTCGACACCTTTTTGACCACGGATTTCGGCAACGTCATGGCGCGTCCCGGCGCGGGCGGCGTTCCGTATGAGGTGAAGGAAACCAGCTCGTTCCGCATTGAGTACGACAAGGCCAAAAAGGTGGGCAAGTACAAGAACCTCAATATTCCGCTCAATCCCTTCTTCGGCATCATGGGCGTTTCTCCGTCTGCCCTGGCTCCCACTGCTCCGCCTTCCGTGTTCGGCGGCAACATGGACATCAAGGCATTCACCAAGGGCACGTCCGTATATCTTCCCGTGCAGGTGGACGGCGCGTTGTACTACACGGGCGACGCTCACGCCGCGCAGGGCGACGGCGAAGTGAGCATTACCGCCATAGAAACCTCCATGACCGGCAGAGTGCAGTTCATTCTGCACAAGAACTGGAATCTCGGCATGCCCATGGGCGAAACGCCCACCCATTATCTGGTCATGGGACTCAACGAAGAGCTGCTTCTGGCTTCCCGTCAGGCCATCATGGAAGCGTCGCACTTCATTGCTGAGAAAAACGGCATGACCTTCAACGAGGCGCTGGTGCTGTGCAGTATGGGCGTGGACTTCAAGGTGGCCCAGGTGGTCAACGGTGTGAAGGGCATTTACGGCGCCATTCCCAAGTCGCTGATCGGTGCCGGCAAGCTCGGCAAATTCTGGAATGAGGACGGCGCAGTGAGCTATCTTGCGTAGCGTGCGGCGCAGGAGACAGGCGTCCCGGAAAGCGCACATGACGCGATCAACCCCGGGACGCCTGCCTTGATACACTGCGTTGCAGGACATTGGAGCAAAAAAAGCCGCATCGAAATCGCAATATATTCGTTTTTTTCTGCATAATTCAGGCAAAAGCCAGGTTTTCCCCTTGCTTTTGCCTTTTTCTCGGGATATTGTTGTCGACAATCGACAAAGTATAGATCATATTAAAATTATTTAATTTTTATAGCGTCAACTTTGAAATTCACCCCGGGAGGGGAACCCATAACAAGGAGTAGCGTCATGGAGGAAAAGAAACTCGACATGTATGGCGGGCTTCTCGGCGGACTGGTTCCGCTGCTGGTGCTGGTGGCCGGTCTTGTCTGGCTGTCCGTGGCCGAGCGCGGCGGCACGAAGCCGTTCTGGGCCTGCGCCTGGCTCGCGCTCTGCGTGGGCCTGTTCTTTGCCAGAAACAAAGAGGAGTACTGCAAGGCCGCCATGCGCGGCATCGGCGACAAGACGGGCATCGTCATTGTGACGGCGTGGCTGTTTGCTGGCGTGTTCGGCAAGCTCATGGCTGCCGGCGGTCTGGTCAACGGTCTGCTCTGGATGGGCATGACCACGGGCGCGCAGGGCTCCATCTTCACGCTGCTGGTGTTCTTTGCGGCCATGCTCTTCGCGCTCGGCACGGGCACGAGCACCGGCACCTGCATTGCGCTGGCTCCCGTGCTTTATCCGGCGGGCTATTTCCTCGGTTCCGATCCGGCCATGCTGGGTCTGGCCATTCTTTCCGGTGCGGCCTTCGGCGACAACCTGGCCCCCATTTCCGACACCACCATCGTTTCCGCCTACACGCAGGGCGCGAGAATGAAGGACGTGGTGCGCAGCCGCTTCCCGCTGTCCATTACCGCCGCGGCCGTGAGCGCCGTGATCTTCCTGATCTTCGGCGGCGGCGGACAGGTGAGCGCGCTGCCTGAAATTCATGCCAATCTGAATCCTTCCGGCATCTTCATGCTGCTGGCGCTGGTCGTGGTGGTCGTTTCCGCCCTGGCGGGACGCCACATCATCGAATCGCTCATTTACGGCAACGTGACCGCGGCCGTCATCGGCGTGCTCATCGGCAACATTCCTCTCGGCGCGATATTCAGCGTTCCGGCCAAGAGCGGTGCCTCCACCGGCATCATTCAGGACGGCGTGGACAGCGTGGTCGGCGCCATCATTTTCGCCATTCTGATTCTGGCGGTCACGCAGATTCTCGTGGAAAGCGGCATCATGCGCCGCATCCTCGACTTCGCCCACAGCACGCTTGTTTCCTCCGTGCGTCAGGCGGAGCTGTTCATTGTCGGCGTCACGGTGCTGGCGTCCATTCCGATTTCCGCCAACGCCCCGGCCGAACTGCTCGTCGGTCCCACGCTGGTGCGTCCCATCGGCGAAAAGTTCAAGCTCGCGGCGGCCCGTCGCGCCAACCTCATGGACTGCGCCGTGTGCAGCATCTTCTTCACGCTGCCCTGGCACATCGCCGTGGCGGCCTGGTACGGCGCTCTCTACAGCGCGGCCGAAGGCTACGGCATTCCTGCGCCCGGCATCAGCGCCGCGCTTTACAACCCGTATTCCTGGGCTCTGCTCCTCGTGCTGATCTTCTCCGCCGTCACCGGCTGGAACCGCAAGTACGACATGGGCGAACAGAGCGAGGCCGCGTAGCATTCGACACGCAG
>NZ_DBMAHT010000045.1:0-16740 GCF_057866825.1 Mailhella sp. | reverse complement strand
CGGGCGCAGCCGCCGGGCGCTTATGACTTGTCAGGAATGAGGCGGCTCACCACATAGGACACGCTGCCGATGAGCACGGGCGCATGCACGGCCCAGAGCAGCAGAATAACGCCCGCAAGTTCGCGGTCGGTCAGGTAGGCTCCCTCGTCGGGGTCATGCCAGACCTGGACCAGTCCGAACAGCTCGATGATGAGAATGACGGAGGAGAAGAGCAGCACTTTTCCTGCCTGCTTCCACCAGACGCGGCCCTGAGGGCGTTTTCTGGCCATGAGCGCGCTGATGAAGTAGGGGAAGAAGTACAAGGTGAAGAGCTGGAGGGATGAGGCGAGCATGAGCGAGCTGACGGCTGCGCCGATAAGCAGCAGAATTTCCGTCAGCAGGAGCTGTTTGTCGGCTGTTTTCATGCCATCTGACCTCGTTGCCGGAGGCGGATAAAAGGAGAGGCGGGCGGACTTTTGCCGGGCATGGGGAAATTAATGCACAAAGGGGAGAAAGAACGGCGTGTTCTTTCTCCCCCTTTTCGTGCGCGGGTCATTCCAGAAGAAGGGTTTTCGATCCGGAATGCGCAGGGATTACTTTCCGGCCTTGGCCTTCATCACCATGTCCTTGTAGTCGGCGAAGAAGGTGCGGCTGTCGGTGGGACCGGCGGCGGCTTCGGGATGATGCTGCACGGTCATGATGGGCTTCGTGGGATGGCGGAAGCCTTCCAGCGTGCCGTCGTTGAGGTTCACGTACACCTTTTCCACGCCTTCGGGCGGAATCACGCAGAAACCGTGGTTCTGGGACGAGATTTCAATGCGTCCGGTGAGCAGGTTCTTGACCGGATGGTTCACGCCGTGATGGCCGAACTTCAGCTTGGTGGTGGTGCCGCCGAGGGCGTGGCCGAGAAGCTGATGGCCGAGGCAGATGGCGCCGATGGGGAAGATTTCCGCCATCTTGGCGATCTCGGCAATTTCCGGCTTGAGGGTGGCGGGGTCGCCGGGGCCGTTGGAGAGGAACACGCCGTCGGGGTTCACAGCCTTGACCTGTTCGCAGGTGAAGGACGGCGGAACCACGAGAAGTTCCATGTCCTGTTTGCTGAGCAGGCGCAGGATGTTCCACTTGATGCCGAAGTCATAGACCACGATGTGCAGCGCCTTGCCGGCGGGCCAGTCGTAGGAGCCGTCGGCGTTCAGGGCGACGGGCGCGGGGCGTCCGGCCGCCTCGTCCCAGCGGTAGGGCTTGTCGGGAGCCACGCGGGTGACGAGGTTCTGACCTTCCATGGAAGGCAGCTCCTGCGCCTTCTTCACGAGTTCTTCAGGGTCGAGAATGCTGGTGGAAATGCAGCCGCGCATGGCGCCGTTCTTGCGAAGGTGCAGGGTGAGGGCGCGGGTGTCGATGCCTTCAATGCCGGGCACGCCCTCGCGGATGAGAAAGTCGGGCAGACTTTCCGTGGCGCGCCAGTTGGAAGGTTCCTTGCAGCATTCCTTGACGATGAGCGCCGACATGTGAACCTTTTCGGATTCCATGTCGTCGGGATTGATGCCGTAGTTGCCGATGAGCGGATAGGTGAGGCACACCATCTGCCCCGCGTAGGAGGGGTCGGTGAGCAGTTCCTGATAGCCGGCCATGGCGGTATTGAAAATGACTTCGCCGCCGGTCAGTTCGATGGGACCGGTGAAGGATTCCCCTTCAAGGACGAAGCCGTCTTCGAGGGCGAGCAGAGCTTTCATGCGCGTTCTCCTTTGGGCGATCCGGCATAGTAGTCCTGGAGGCATTCCACGTGAAGGGCCTCGTTCTGCTGATGCTGGATGGCGCGGGCAATGGCGCGGGCGCCGGAAATCGTGGTGGTAAAGGGCACGCCGTAGTGCAGCGTGGTCTGCCGGATGGCGCGGGAATCGTGATTGGTGCGCTTGCCGGACGCCGTGTTGATGACCATGGCGACTTCGCCGTTTTTGATCATGTCCACGATGTTCGGACGGCCTTCATGCACCTTGAGCACGGGCTGCACCTTGAGACCGGCGTCGTTGAGAAGGGTGGCGGTGCCGCGGGTGGCGAGCAGTTCGAAGCCGAGGTCGGCGTAGGACTTCGCAATGGGCACCACGAATTCCTTGTCGCGGTCGTTCACGGAAATGAACACCTTGCCGGACGAGGGCAGGGTCTGACCTGCGCCGAGCTGGCTCTTGAGGAAGGCTTCGTCGAAGGTGCGGGCCACGCCCATGACTTCGCCGGTGGAACGCATTTCAGGTCCGAGCAGGATGTCCACGCCGGGGAAGCGCTTGAAGGGGAACACGGCTTCCTTCACGCAGACGTAGCCGGTCTTGCGCATGGACCAGAGATCGAGTTCCTTGAGCGTCTTGCCGAGCATGATCTGGGTGGCGAGGCGCGGCAGCGGCACGCCCGTGGCCTTGGACACAAAGGGCGCGGTGCGGGAGGCGCGGGGGTTCACTTCCAGAATGTAGATCTTGTTGTCCTTGATGGCGAACTGGATGTTCATGAGGCCGACCACGCGCAGTTCCTTGGCGAGGGCGATGGTCTGGCGGCTGATTTCCTCAACGATGCTGTCGGGCAGGGAGTAGGGCGGCAGGGAGCAGGCCGAGTCGCCGGAATGGATGCCCGCGGCTTCGATGTGTTCCATGATGCCCGCCACGTACACGTCCTTGCCGTCGGCGAGGGCGTCCACGTCCATTTCGATGGCGTTTTCAAGGAACTGGTCGATGAGGATGGGATGCTCGGGAGTATCCGTGCCCACCACGTTGCGGAAGTAGTCGTCGAGGTCGTCGGGGCCGTAGCAGACCATCATGGCGCGGCCGCCGAGCACGTAGCTCGGGCGCACGATGATGGGGTAGCCGATGCGGGCGGCCTCTTCCTTGGCCACGTCGAGGGAGATGCAGGTGCCGTTCTGAGGCTGGAGCAGATGCAGCTTCTGAATGAGGGCCTGGAAGCGTTCGCGGTCTTCGGCGCGGTCGATGGCGTCGGGGCTGGTGCCGAGAATGGGCACGCCCGCGCGCTGCAGCGGCACGGCGAGGTTCAGCGGGGTCTGACCGCCGAACTGCACGATGACGCCGTCGGGCTGCTCGGTCTTCACGATGTGCATCACGTCTTCAAAGGTGAGCGGCTCGAAGTACAGGCGGTCGGAAGTGTCGTAGTCGGTGGACACGGTTTCGGGGTTGGAGTTCACCATGATGGCTTCCACGCCCTCGTCGCGCAGGGCGAAGGACGCGTGGCAGCAGCAGTAGTCGAACTCGATGCCCTGACCGATGCGGTTGGGGCCGCCGCCGAGAATGATGACCTTCTTGCGATCGTGAACTTCCAGTTCGCGGCCGGTTTCGTAGGTGGAATAGAAATAGGGGGTGTAGGCCTCGAATTCCGCGGCGCAGGTGTCCACGAGGTAGTACACGGGTTCGGTGTTCGTGGCCTTGCGCAGGGCGGCCACGTCGCTTTCGGGGCGCTTCCACATTTCGGCGAGCTGCTTGTCGGAGAAGCCGAATTCCTTGGCGCGGCGCAGAAGGCGCACGAGCTCGGGATTGTCCGGCGTCATGGAGTTGCCGAGGGCGAAGTCGCGAAGCTCGCCTTCCATCTTCACGATGTCGCGTATCTGGCGCAGGAACCACAGGTCGATGGCGGTGACGGCGTGGATTTCCTCCACGCTCATGCCCGCGAGGATGGCGTGACGCAGGGCGAAGATGCGCTTGGAATTGGGCGTGCGCAGCTTGGCCATGATTTCGTCCATGGAGGGGAGCGGATCGCGGAAGTGGCTGCCGAGGCCGGGCGCGCCGACTTCCAGGGAGCGGAGACCCTTCTGCAGCGCTTCCTTGAAGGTGCGGCCGATGGCCATGGTTTCGCCCACGCTCTTCATGGAGGTGGTGAGTTCGTCCTTGGCGCCGGCGAATTTTTCAAAGGTGAAGCGGGGAATCTTGACCACGCAGTAGTCGATGGCGGGCTCGAAGCTGGCCATGGTCTCGCGGGTGATGTCGTTGGGAATTTCGTCGAGCGTGTAGCCGATGGCGAGCTTGGCGGCGATTTTGGCGATGGGGAAGCCCGTGGCCTTGGACGCCAGAGCGGAGGAGCGGGACACGCGGGGGTTCATTTCGATGACCACGAGCTCGCCGTTTTCGGGATTCAGACCGAACTGCACGTTGGAACCGCCGGTTTCCACGCCGATTTCGCGCATGATGGCGATGGAGGCGTCGCGGATCTTCTGGTATTCCACGTCGGTGAGGGTCTGCACCGGAGCCACGGTGATGGAGTCGCCGGTGTGAACGCCCATGGGATCGAGGTTTTCGATGGAGCACACGATCACGCAGTTGTCCTTGCGGTCGCGCATGACTTCCATTTCGATTTCCTTCCAGCCGAGCACGGACTGCTCGATGAGCACTTCGCTGGTGAGGGAGGCGTCGAGGCCGCCGGCGGCGATTTCTTCCAGATCTTCCTGGTTGTAGGCCACGCCGCCGCCGGAGCCGCCCAGCGTGAAGGCGGGGCGGATGATGAGCGGGAAGGGCATTTCCGCGGCGATGCGGCGCACGTCTTCCATGTTGCGGGCGATTTCGCTGCGGGGCACCTTGATGCCGATGTTTTCCATGGCGGCGCGGAACAGCTCGCGGCTTTCAGCCTTTTCGATGACCTTGGCGTTGGCACCGATGAGTTCGACGCCGCATTCCTTGAGCACGCCCATCTTTTCAAGAGCGAGGGCGGTGTTCAGGCCGGTCTGACCGCCGAGGGTGGGCAGAATGGCGTCGGGCCTTTCCTTGCGGACGATGGCGGCCACGGTTTCGGGTTCGATGGGTTCAATATAGGTCCGGTCGGCAAGACCGGGATCGGTCATGATGGTAGCCGGGTTGGAATTGACAAGGATGACTTCGTACCCTTCTTCCTTGAGGGCCTTTACGGCCTGGGTACCGGAATAGTCGAATTCACAGGCCTGGCCGATGACAATGGGGCCCGAACCTATGACCATAATGCGCTTAAGGTCTGTACGCTTAGGCATATTCCGCTCCTAAAGTAGGTTTAAACTTGCGTATGATTACACGTTGCCCCGAGATAATCAAGCGTTGCGCCGGGCCTTCGGGCGGAAAGAGAACGTTGCTTTGGCGCGGCGGCTCTGCAGAACGCCGCGGAAACGGCGCGCAGGATGCGTTGAACGGTGCGGAAAACGGAAGGATTCCATGCGCGTTCTTTTTCTGCGCTGCGGAAAGAAAACGCAGCGCCGGTCGCCCGGCGTTTTTCGTCCGTTTCGCATGCACGGCGAAAGAGCGCGCAGCACAGGCGCGGCCTTTTGCAAAGAAGCATGGGGCAAAGCGCGGCGCGGGGCACACAACAAGGGCCATGAGCGTGTGCCCATGGCCCTGAAAAGGCGTTATTCCTCGCGCGTCGCTATGACGGTGTGAATCTGCTTTGCGTCCGCGTCGGCAATGGTGAACAGCCACCCGCCTATGCGGAATTCCTCGTCCTTCTGGGGCACGTGTCCCGCGTCGAGGCTGAGGTAGCCGCCGATGGTGTCCACTTCGTCGGATTCCAGATGGATGCCGAGCTCTTCGAGTTCCTCCAGGTAGGCGCGTCCGGAAAGTTCGTATTTTCCTTCGCCGATGGGCCGGATGTCCTCTTCCTTGGGCGCGTCATGCTCGTCCTCGATGTCGCCCACGATCACTTCCAGCAGATCCTCGATGGTGGCCAGTCCCGACGTGCCGCCGTACTCGTCCACCACGATGGCGAGATGATTCTTGCGGCTGCGGAATTCCTGAAGAAGCTCGCTGGCGATCTTGGTCTCGGGCACGAAAAAGGGCTGACTCATGATGCTGTCCACGGGCGAGGTCTGAAGATCGGCCTGCATGAGGGAGCTCAACATGTCCTTGGCGTGAACGATGCCGATGATGTTGTCGCGGGTTTCCTTATAGATGGGCAGGCGGGAGTGACCGGTTTCCACGATGGCGCCTGCCGCGTCGCGAATGGTGGTTCCGGAGGGCAGACAGTCGATGTCGGTGCGGGGAGTCATGATATCCTGCACCTGCAGCTCGTCCAGAGAAAGGATGGAAAGCAGCATGGAACCTTCTTCCGCCTTGAGCTCGCCGTCTTCGCGCGCTTCGCGGATAGCCTGTTCCAGATGATCTTCCGAAGACTTGCCGGAAAAGAAAGCACCAAGTTTCGACCACACGGTACTGTGGGATTCGCCGTCCAAGACGATACTCCTTCCAAAAGGGTTCAGGCCGGAAAATTGACCATGCCGCAGCGGCAGGCGCCGACAATCATCGGCTCCGGCTCAACAAGGGCCCCCACACGGGGCGGATTGACGGAAAAATGGAGAGAGCCGCCGCAAAAGGCGTGCGGCCGGAACGACATGACGCTTCCTGCCTCTGCGTTCCCCGCAAGAGGAACGTCGGCAGACTGGCAGCCGGAATCCTCCATGTCGGAGAACAGGCTGTCGCCGCTGTGCGTTGTGGTTTGGCAGGTGTCGTTCATGTGAGATCCGTATTTTGCATGGAGCGTAGCTTGTTCGGGGTAAAAAGGCAAGCGCGGAGGGGCGCGGCGCGGCGGGTTCGGCGCTTGAAAAGGGGCTCGTTTGCGGAAAGGTTGACCTCACGCCCTGAAATCTATATAGAAGCAGCTGGGCCGGAATGGTGGAATTGGTAAACGCAGCGGACTCAAAATCCGCCGGCAGCAATGCCTTGTGGGTTCAAGTCCCACTTCCGGTACCAGGTATTTCAAGCACTTGCAAAACGCAGGTGCTTTTTTTTGTTTGGGGCGGGTGAAAGAGAAAACGTCTGGCCTGCGCTGCGGCGCGTTGCGCGCGGCTCGATCACGCTCTTTTCTCGCCGGGAAAATTTCTGTAGAACGCGTTTAAGGGCAAAAACCGAAAACATGGAATTCAGGGAGCGGATATGGCGTTCAACGGATGGGAAAACGTAAAGGAAGGCGAAGAATTCTCCGTGCAGGAGATTACCGCATATTATGGATCGGTGGGGCCGTACTCCCTGCTCGGGCCTTTGCAGCGCAGTCTGTGGGGCCGGTATCCGCTCATGGCGCAGGCCGTGGCTCTGGACGGCGTGGAAGACGCGTTCAAGCCGGGGCAGCGGGTGCGGCTTTTTCTGCGTGAGGAAGGGGACGGCTATGAGATAAAGGCCTTTCCCGAGCGTCTTTTTGACAAGGAGGACAGTTATCGGCCCTTCATCGGCATGGCGGAAGAGAAGTTCGTGCAGAATTCTTCCCCCACGGGAAACGAGCCGTGGACGGACATGTTCTGCGCGCGGGACTACTGCCAGCCGTACTGCGATTCGCTCATGGAGCTGAAGCCGCCGTACACGGACGAGCAGATGGAAGAGCTGTACCGCTCCTTTGCGGACAAATATGCGGAATACGACGGCCGCTGCGCCATGATTTCGGGCCTGTACCGCACGGGCGCGGAAAAGTTTTCGGCGTTCTGCTTTGCACTGGCGCGCGAAGGGCTGAACATGCCCGACGGTTCGCGCTTTTTTGCGCCGTGGGACGTGGTGCTGCTTTTTCTGGAAATAAAGGATGAGGGGGAAATCGGAGAAGTGGCCACCGTGCCGCTGCGCATGGTCAACTTCTACGACGGCGAAAAGCTCAAGGCTTTTGCCGAAAAGCTGGCCGACCAGGCCTAGACGCGAGAAAAAGCGCGTCCGGCGCGGAGAAGAGCGCGGAGTGCTTGCTCTTCCTGCACGGGAGTGCATTTTCCGGTATGAGGCGCGTGTTTCGCATGCGCCGGGCCTCACGCCGAGAGAGAAGGGCGGGCGTCGCACCCGCAGCCATTGAATTTAACAGCAGCAACCCCGGAGAAACGATGGTTCTCCGGGGTTGTCGTTTATGAGGCGCACGTTTTTCAGGGAAAGCGCGTGCTGATGATGCAGCGGCGAATTAGAACTTGTAGCCTATGCCGATGCCGAAGTTGTGCGCATGGGGATGGGTGGTGCGACCGGCCACGACGCCGCTGAGAGGATGGAGTCTCGCGGAATCCGAGTAGTCGAGCACGTGGTTGTGGATGTACATGTACGCGAGGTCGAGGGTCCAGTTCTTGTAGAAGAAGCCCACGCCGGCGGTGTAGTAGTTGCGGCCGTTGGAGGGCACCATGTAGTCGGCGTTGCCGAGGTTCATGGGCGAGGTTTCATACATGAAGCCGAGGCGCAGGGCCATCCAGTCCACGGGCTTGTATTCGCCGGAAATGCCGAGGGTCCAGCTGTTTCTCCAGTGTCTGTCGGAGTTCTGGTCGTAGTTGACCGGGTCCTTCATATGGATGTTGAAGTCGCGGAAGCGGCTCCAGAGCGTATAGACGGCGTCGGCTTCAAAGCTCAGATTTTCCGTGGGCTTGTAGGCCACGCCGAAGCCGATGGAATCGGGCAGATGCAGGGTTCCGCGCAGACGGGAGTTCTGGATCCTGAGAATGTCGGAAGAGAGTGCGCCGAGAGGCGTTTTGCCGAGCTGATTGTCGTAGCGTGTCTTGCCGCTGACCTTGAGGCTCATGGGCGCGCGATAGGTGAGGCCCATGGACCACTGATCGTTGAGTCTCAGATGCAGGGCCACGTTGCCGCCGAAGGAAACGCCGTGACCGTTCAGGTTGAGGTCGCCGGGCTCGCCGAACATTGGCGGAACCTGCTGGAGCAGCTGGTTCTGATTGAGATTTTTGCGCATCTGCATGGAAGCGGTCATCATTTCCACGCCCACGGCGAGGGAGAGATGATCGTTGAACTTGTAGGCGATGCTGGGATTGAGCGAATTGGTGATGAGCTGCACACTCTGGAGGTTGGCGCCGCCGGGCCATTCGTTGGGATACTTTACGCCGAGGCCGAAGCGGGTGTAGGAAGCCAGACCGAACCAGACATTGTCGTTGATCTGGTGAGTGATGTAGAAGGAGGGAATGGGCCAGGTCTGATGGGCGCTGTGGTAGTTTCCGGTATCCTGCCCCGAGGGGGTTCTGGTGTCCACGCCCCAGTAGAACTGGGAAACGGCGAGGTTGGCCTGCATCTGCGTGCCGTCGAGGAGCGTCATGGCCGCAGGGTTGTAGGCGAGCGTGGAAGGATCGCCGCCGCGGGCGATAAGGCCGCCGGCGAGCGCCATGCCGCGGGCGCTGTTTTCCATGATGGCGAACCCTTCCGCCTGCGCATGAGATGCGGGGAAGAGAAGGGTGAGAGAAACAAGGAGCGCTCCGCAAAGACGAGCGCCGGGGAAGAAACGGTTCATCGCATAACTCCTGCTGCCGCTGAGAAAAAAGACAGGCTGACCTGAGCCATGCGGTAAACGATAGGACGTGTTGATAGTTTAAATCAAGATTTGAATGTATCCGTAAATAATGCGGTGGCCTTGTCGCAGAGAGCCTTGGCGCGTTCCCTGCTTCTGCGGCTGATGACCGGTCTCCAGATGCGGCATTCTTCGGGGGCGTCGGAGCCGTCTTCGAGCTTGGCGGAGCCTCCGGCGGCGGCTTTGGCGCTGCGGGTGGTGTCGAGGGTCCATTCCCAGGCAATGCCCTTCATTTCTTCAAATTCTGCAAGGCCTTTCTTCCAGAGTTCGCTGAACAGTCCCTGCGCTTCCCACTTTTTAAAGTAGGCGTGAATGGAGCTGGGGCTGCCGTAGAACTCCTTGGGAAGGGACTTCCACTGGGTGCCGGTTTTCAGCACATAGACGATGGCCGAAAAGACTTTGCGATAGTCGAGCGGCTTGCGTCCGCCGCCGGCGATGCGCTGATAAACCTTTTCCGGATCACGGACGGTTTCCGGAATGAGCGGTTTGACAACTTCCCAGAAGGAATCGGATATTTCCCAGAATTTCATAGCGTTAGCCTGTAATATGGATGAGATGGTGAAAAGTTTAGCATAAAAGAAGCCGGAAGTCAGCCATTGCTTATTTACGGATAAAAATAATTAAAAAAATTTTAAAATTCTCGAAAAAAAACTGTTGACAGCCTGCGGGCTCCGGTCTATATATAGCGAACACGACGCGGGGTGGAGCAGCTTGGTAGCTCGTCGGGCTCATAACCCGAAGGTCATTGGTTCAAATCCTTTCCCCGCAACCAGAGAATACAACCCCTTACGGTGCATGCCGTAAGGGGTTTTTCGTTTAAGTTTTTCTTCTTTTCCTGTTCTCCTGTCCGGCAACGGTTGAGGCCGTGCGGCTGTCGTTTTATGGTGGTCCGGGGCGTTCGGGCGACGCTTGTCTTTGCTGCGGCCGGGCGACACCAAAGGGAACAGGAGGATCCATTCATGCAGAACAGAAAAGCTCTGCTCGCGCTGGGGCTTGCCGTACTTCTGGCGGCGCTGCTTGCGCTGCCCGTACACATGGGCAACGGCGTCAATGCCCGGCTGCCGATCATCGGCACCGCGGAAAAAATTTCGGAAGAGTACTGCGAAGAAACGCTGAGCAAGGCCGCCAAGGCCTATGTGCTGACCAAGGTCATCGACAAGACGGTTTCCACGTTACAGCGTATTGAGGTGTCCATAACGCCGTTTGGCCTGGGCATGAGCGTGGCCCCCGGCGAAATGCTGGCCGCCGTGAACGACGCCATCGAACGTGTCAGCACGGCGCTTTTTTCCGTCATGGGCCTGATGCTGGTGGAAAAATTGCTGGTAGGCATGATTTCCTGGGTCAGCTTCAAACTCATGCTTCCCCTTGCCGTGGGGCTTGCGCTGCTCTACTGCCTTTCGGGAAGGCGTTTCGCGTGGAGTCTTTCGGCGGCCGTGTTCCTTGCCAATACGGCGCTGATCTGCTGGCTGTTTTTCCCCGTCACCGCGCTGGTCGGCAGCTATGTGGAACAGGCGTATCTGGGGGAGATTTACGCGGAACAGATGCACGAGGTGGATTCTTCCGCCGGAGCCATCAACGGCATGGACGAGGTGGAGACCGACATGCCCGGCGTGGTTGACGAGGATGCCGACAGCGGATGGTTCTCCGGTACGATGGAAAAGCTTGAATCCATCTTAAATACGGTGAAGAACGCGCTGCACAGCATCAACATTGAAAGTCTTCAGGCCAAGGCCGGCGAAATTCTGAACTACGCCGACAACGCCACGGACAGACTTTTTCATGTGTTCTGTATTTTTGTGCTGACGACTATCGTCATTCCTCTTTTTATGTTTTTCCTGCTTTATAAGATGCTTTATCTGCTGACAAAGAATTTCATGGAATCCTCGCCGGAGGCGAAGCGGCTTGTGTATTCCGCCGCGGCTGACGTGAAGCGCATCGGCGAAGGCAAAAAGGAGGAGGCCGCGTCGAAGGAATGACGGCGCTCTGCCCGGCAGGGCGCAGCGTTGCGTCGGCGCGGAAGAAGCGGCGCGTTTGCGGCAAAGGCGGACGCGCAGCGCGGAAACGCCGACAGCTGAACGAGCGCCGGGCGCGGAACGAAAAACGGCGATGGGCCGGAGACTGTTGTTTGAAATTCCGCAGAGCGCGGAACGGAGCGCCGGCAGGGCGCTGAAAAAACGGAAGCCGCCGGATGCGGCAGCGATTAAACGCAAAAGGCCCCGACAGAATTTCTTCTGTCGGGGCCTTGCGCATATCTGACGGAGGAAGCCGTTTTCAGAGGAGGAAAACGGGCGTCAGGGTATCAGTCAGAGTGTCAGGCAATGGCGATGGTCTTCTTTTCGGGTTCCTTCTTTTCCGGAGCCTTCGGGAAGGAGAGCTTCAGAATGCCGTCTTCAAAGGTAGCGGAAACGTCCTTGGGCTCAAGGGCTTCGCCGACGTAGAAGCTGCGGCTGCATTCGCCGGTGTAGCGTTCGCGGCGCAGATACTGTCCCTTCTTGTTTTCCTCATCCTTGTCCAGCCCCTTGGCCGCACTGATGGTGAGGTAACCGCCGTCCAGTTCAATTTTCACTTCGTCCTTCTTGAAGCCGGGCAGATCAATATCGAGCTCGTAGGCGTTTTCCGTTTCCCGCACATCGGTCTTCATGAGGTTTCTCGCGTTCTTGCCGAACACAGGATCATGACGATTAAAGGCAGGCATAAAAGGATCGCCGAAAAATTCATCAAAAAGTCTTTCACCAAAAATACTAGGCAGCATAATAAAAAACCTCCAGCCATAAATAGAATCAATGCATCAACGGCGGAAAAGCGTTCCGCGTTCTTTTATTCCCGGATGGAGATACATTCTTCATCTTGCGGGAAGATGATTGATTCTGTTTCTCATGAACGCCTTCCTTGGGAATGCGTCCCTGAAAAACATACCCTTACAATAGGAACGATTTTCCAGGTGTCAACGCCGAAGAGAAAATTTTTTTTGCTCTGCTGATGGAATTTTGCTATGAACGGTTCATGATTCGCCTGAAAAGCGAGAGATGGCGCGGATGTCAGGGCATGCCCCTGCTTGCTGCGCTGAGAAAATTTTTTTGTGGGGCTCCCCGGCGCTCTGAAAATGTGCGCAGAATCGGAGGAATGGAGAGCGGCAGAGGTTCGGCAGACGCCTTTGGCGTAAGAAATGCCGCGGCCCGGCAGAGCCCGTCTGGAAGAGTTCATGCGTTCGCTGAAGTGGTTCGGCATGTTGCATGAAACATGCGCGGGAAAGCGCATGAACGGAACGTGCATAAATCATGGCAGCGGTTTCAGTTTTTTCTCATAGTCGTGGGCAGACGGCAATGTCCGGCACTGTTTGTTAGACATAAGGGGGAGATCATGACATCGCACGGACGGGGAATTTTTGCAGAGTTCATCAGAAAATCGTGTACGGCGTCCCGACTGGCATCCGCAGTTCTTTTCCTGCTTGTGCTGCTTGCGGGCACGTCGGCCCGGGCGGCGGATCTGACGGGCAGCGGCAGCGCTTCCGTCGCTTCCGGCGACTCCTACGCCTCCGTGTACGGCACTCGTTCCCAAGGCGGCGACGCCGTGGCGAACGGCGGTCTGGTAACCGTTTCCGGCGGAGCGGTGTCCATGGATCTGTACGGAGGTTCGGCCCTGAGCCGTAACGGCTCGGCCGAGGCCATGAACAACCGCGTGACGGTCAGCGGCGGCCTGTCCGGCTTCAACGACAACATTTACGGCGGCTATGCCCGAAGCTACACCAGCGACGTGATGGCGGACGGCAACAGCGTGACGCTGGAAGGCTCGCTTCGGTTCGGGCCGTGGGTGCAGGTGTTCGGCGGTTATGCGAGAATGTCCGGCGGCAGCGGCTTCGTGGAGGCGCTGGACAATCACGTGAACGTCGGGGGCAGCGCTGCGCTTGATTGGGTTGTGGGCGGCTATGCTTACGCGGAAAGTTCCGCTCGAGGCGCATCGCTGGCCGAGGGCAATACGCTGAGTCTCAACGGCGGGGCCGCCTCTCTGATGTACGGCGGCTACGCCGTGGCGCAGGGCGACGCAACGGCGAGAAACAACGTCGTTTCCATAAATGGGGGACTGTTCGGCAACGTCGTGGGCGGTGAAGTCCACAGCTACAAGGGAAAGGCTTTGGCCGAAGGCAATACCGTCACGATTACCGGGGGCGAGGGCTCGTCCACGGTGGTGGGCGCGTCGGTGCAGAGCGATTCCGGCTCGGCCGAGGCTTCGGGCAACACGGTGAGCGTGTTCAACGCTTCCGTGGCGGGCAACGTGAGCGGCGCGTTTGCGCCGGAAAGCAGTGTTCCGACCTCGCTTGTCGGCAACCGCGTGGTCATAGGCTCGGGCGCGACGGTGGCGGGCGACGCGGTCGGCGGCGCGGTGACGGGTTCCACGCCGGGCAGCCGCGCGGATTCCAACATCGTGGCCGTGGCAGACGGCGGACGGGTGGACGGCGACGTGATCGGCGGTCTGGCGGAGGCGGAAGATTCTTCGGCGAGCTACAACACGGTGCTGGTGCGCAACGCTTCGGTGGGCGGCAGCATTTACGGCGGCGAAGCGGGTGCGGGAAGCACGGCGACGCACAATTCCATTATTATAGGAACGGGCGCGACACTTGCCGCGGATACTTCGCTCTACGGCGGCTGGATTGGCGGCGCTCCCGTGGCCTCGGCCGGAAGCGGCAACACGCTTTTTGTGGACAGCTGGCAGGGCCGTGCGGCACGGGTGACAGGCTTTGAAAATCTGCATTTTGTGCTTCCGACTCCGGGAGCGCCCGTGGATGTGCCCATGCTTACCGTCACCGGTGCGCAGGAAGGCGATTTTGTTGGCTCCACGGTGACGGCGCAGCTGCCCGACATCATTACCGGCGGGCGTGCCTATCTGGGCAACACGTTCATGCTTATCAGCGATGCCAGCGGAGCCGTGGGGCAGGCGTCTGCCGGGAGACTGGTGAGTCTTCTGCAGGGCTATGCCACCTATTTTGACGGCGTGCTTGAGAACACGGGGACGGCGGTGCAGCTTCGTCTGGAGGAAATGCGCATGAATCCCCGCATTGCGGCGCTTACGGAAGCCCGGGCCGCCACGGCAGGACTGCTCAATCAGGGCGGCGATCTTGCGGCGGACACGGGCATGCGTCATGCCCGCGAGGCGGCGGACAGTGAAGAAGATGAAGAGTGGCATCCTTTTGCCGCCGTGCACGGCGGCACGGCGCGGCATCACACGGGTTCCCGGGCGGATACGGAAGGCTTTTCCGGAATGACCGGTCTGACGGGAAGCTTCCGGTCTGGAAGCGGTCGCGCGCTGCTGGGGGGATTTTTTGAATTCGGCAGGGCGCATCTGGACACGTTCAACGGTTTTGTTTCAGGAGACGTCAACGGTCAGGGCGACAGTCGCTACACGGGTGTGGGCCTGCTGGCCCGCTACGACCTGACGTCCGGACCGCTGGCCGGTCTGTATGCGGAAGGTGCGGCTCGTTTCGGCAACGTGGAGACGGACTGGCACAGCGGAGATCTCCGGGACAACATGGATCGCCCGGCAGAATACGAGCTTTCCATGCCGTATTATGGTGCTCATGTGGGCGTGGGGCATGTGCTGTCACTGGCCGACGTCGTGAAGGTGGACACCTACGGAAAGTTCTTCTGGACGCATCAGGGCAGCGATCGTGCGGACATGAACGGGGAAATCGTGAATTTTGACGACGTGGATTCCCGGCGTCTGCGCCTTGGCGTGCGCCTCGATCTGACGGCGTTTGAGAACATGACTCCCTATGTCGGCGCGGCCTGGGAGCATGAATACAGCGGCACGGCCCGCGCCGTGGCCCGGGATTTTTCCATTCCCGACGCTTCGCTTGAGGGCGACAGCGGCGTGTTTGAACTGGGGCTCGCGGTGGAACCGTCGTCCCGGCCTCTGACGCTGGATCTTGCGCTTGTGGGAAGCACGGGCGAGCGGGAGAGCCTGGGCGGGCACCTGAGCGTGCTCTACCGCTTCTGAGCGGAGAAATGGCTGTCGGCCGGAGCGGTATTTTCCGCTCCGGCGCGACGAAGAACGCCCTGCGGAGAAAATTTTTTGAAAAAGGCGTGAGAAAAGACTTTACAAAGCTGCGGCTCTTGGGTACAAGTCTTTTGCTGTTTGCGGGGAACGACCGAAAGAACAAAATTCTTCTTGCCAAGAAGAATGTTTCGAGATAAGTTCCCATACCTGCTGCTGGCGTAGCTCAACTGGCAGAGCAGCTGATTTGTAATCAGCAGGTTGCGGGTTCGATTCCCATCGCCAGCTCCATATTTTGGAGTGACGAAAGAGGATGAACTCCATATTTCCCGAATCATCCGATTCGGGTGGCCGGTGAAGGTCACGCTCCTTCTTCCGGTTGCGGCAAGAACGCGAAAGCGTTTTTGTATAGCGTGGTGGGGTTCCCGAGCGGCCAAAGGGAACAGACTGTAAATCTGTCGTCGTAAGACTTCGGTGGTTCGAATCCACCCCCCACCACCAGCTTTACGCTGGTATAGCTGTAGGAGGCAGTGCGCGCTGTCAGGGGACTACGGCACATAGGCGGGAATAGCTCAACGGCTAGAGCATCAGCCTTCCAAGCTGAGGGTTGCGAGTTCGAATCTCGTTTCCCGCTCCACCTGCCACTTTGTTTCTTGTTGCTCCCCCTTTTTCTCTGGCGCGTCATGAGTCCGTGTTTTAGGGCTGCTCTCTGATTTTAAGAGGGCAGGACGGCGTCCGCTGCTCAAACAGGGCACCACAACTGCAAGTAACCATTTAGGGAGACCATCATGGGCAAGGAAAAATTTGATCGCTCTAAGCCGCATGTCAACATTGGCACCATCGGTCACATCGACCATGGCAAGACCACTCTGACTGCCGCCATCACCAAGATCGCCGGCCTCAAGGGCCAGGGCAAGTTCATCGCTTACGATGACATCGACAAGGCCCCCGAAGAAAAGGAACGCGGCATCACCATTTCTACCGCTCACGTTGAGTACGAGACCGACAAGCGTCACTACGCTCACGTTGACTGCCCCGGCCACGCCGACTACATCAAGAACATGATCACCGGTGCCGCTCAGATGGACGGTGCCATCATCGTGGTCGCCGCTACCGACGGTCCCATGCCCCAGACCCGTGAGCACATTCTGCTCGCCCGTCAGGTCGGCGTGCCCTACATCATCGTGTTCATGAACAAGTGCGACCAGGTCGACGATCCCGAACTGCTGGACCTCGTCGAAATGGAAATGCGCGAACTTCTGAGCGCCAACGGCTTCCCGGGCGACGACGTGCCGGTTATCCGCGGTTCCGCTCTGAACGCTCTGAACTGCGACGACTGGCAGGCTCCTGACGCCAAGTGCATCCTCGATCTGCTCGACGCTTGCGACACCTACATTCCCGATCCCGTTCGCGAAACCGATAAGCCCTTCCTTATGCCTATCGAAGACGTGTTCTCCATCTCCGGCCGTGGCACCGTGGTGACCGGTCGTGATGGAGAACACGTCTTCGATAGGCATAAGGAAGGGC
>NZ_DBMAHT010000044.1:0-16798 GCF_057866825.1 Mailhella sp. | reverse complement strand
GTCGGCACAGTGCGAAAGGCCATGGAACTGCTCGTGCAGGCAGGGTACTGCTACCGGATCCAGGGCAAGGGCACCTTTATTTCCGACTATGCCAGCAGTCAGACCAAGTTTTTCTACAAATCTCGTCATTCCCTGTTCGACAAGGATGTCGATATTCTCCCCCGCGAAGTCGCCGTCGAGGAAATCCGACTGCCGGACGACGTGGCGGGATATCTGAACTGTGCCCCTCAAAGTCGCGGCATTCAGGTGCGGCGCACGCTGCTCGGCAGAGATGAAAACGGCATGTTTCCTCTGGCCTGGTGCGTTTCCTATTTTCCCTATGCCAGGGCCTCCGCGCTCCTGGACATACCGTCCGACGACTTTGTCAAATATCCCCTCTATATCATTCTGGAAAAAGCCTGCCATCTCTCCACCGTGTTCTGCGACGAGTTCCTGCAGATATGCACGGAACTGCCGGCCCGCGTGCAGGAAGCGCTCGGTCGTCCGCGCCACACCGTATGCTTCGAGATGAGCATGGTTTCCTATACCTTCGGCAAAATTCCCTTTGAATTCCGCCTGAGCTACATGCTCAACGAATCCACGGGAATGATCCGCAGACATGACTTTCGTCAGTAAACTGGAACACTCAACGCACCTGGAGACTGTTATGAACAAGCTGCTGTCGTCCTTACTCGTCGGCACTCTCCTGCTTTTCGGGGCCGCGCCTGCCGCTCAGGCCGCCTTTCCCGAAAAACCCGTCACCATCGTCGTCGGCTTCGCTCCCGGAGGCACCGGAGATCTGACCGTCCGCATGCTGGCCAATCCGCTGGAAAAAATTCTCGGTCAGCCGGTAATCATCGTGAACAAGGGCGGCGGCGCAGGCATGCCGGGCTTCGAGTACGTTCTCAAGGCGAAGCCGGACGGCTACACCATTTCCGCTCCCGGCGTCGGCGCCTGCATTTCTTCCGCCATGTTTCTCCGCAACAAGACCTACAACTTCGACGACATGTCCCTCGTCGGCGGCTACATGCTTCTGGATCGCATTCTGCTCGCCAGACCCGACAAGCCCTACAAGACCTGGCAGGAATTCATCGACTATGTGAAAGCCAATCCCGGTAAGGTGTCCGTCGGCAGCGGAGCCTCTCAGGAAGCCACCGAAGTGCTCCGTTCGTTTGCGCTGAAAAACGGTCTGGACATCAACTTCGTCATGTACAAGAGCGGCGGCGAAGCCTCGGCCGATCTCATCGGCGGACACATCGACGCCTGCGAACTCGGCGTGGGCACGGCCGCCTATCAGGCTGCGCGCAAGGGCGAGCTGAACGTTCTGCTCAACCTCGGTCTCAGCGACGTTCCCGACATTCCCAATGTGCCCAAGCTGCATGCCGATCTCGGCCATCCCTTCTATGCCAGCCTGAGCTACGGCTTCGTGCTGCCCAAAGGAACTCCTGAAGACATCCGCGCCACGTGGGAAAACGCCCTCAAACAGGCGCTTGCCGATCCCCAGGTTCAGGAAAACATGCTGAAGGCAGGCCTGGCTCCGAAGTTCATCTCGCCCGCGGAATACCGCCCCATGCTTGACGAAGCAACGCAGAACCTCGTGAAACTCGTAGAGTACATCAAAGACGCGAAAAAATAGCGAGCCTTTCAGTTTTTCGGAGTTTTCATGAACAATGACAGATGGATCGGGCTGGGATTTCTCATCCTGTGCGCCCTTATGTGGTTCGTCATCATTCCCGGACAGACGGAAGGAGCTGATGAAGCATTCGTACCGAGACTGACGGTAATCGGTCTTGCCGTTCCTTCCCTCATCATGCTCGTCCGCCGTCCGCGGAGCGTGACGCCGCTGAACTTTGATCCCGGCGCCTTCGTGCGTTCCACGCTGCCTGTCCTCGGCCTGTTTATTGCCTATATCGTCGGGGTGAGCTTTGTGGGATTCTATGTGTCCACGGCCTGCTTTCTTGTCCTGTCTCTGCTTCTTTTCGGCGAAAGACGGGCAAAGACACTGGTTCTGGCCCCTGCCGGTCTGCTTGTGGCCGTCTATGTGGTGGTTTCCATGTTTCTCAATTTCCAGCTGCCTGCCGGTCTGCTCGTCTGAGGAACATCCATGAGCCATATGCAACGTCCATCCGACAACATCTGCGCGGCAGAAGGAGCAGAGCATGTTTGATCAACTTATGGAAGCCCTGAACATGGTGCTGCAGTGGCAGAACTTCTTCTGGGCTCTGTTCGGCGTGACCTTCGGCATCATCATGGGAGCCATCCCGGGGCTGAGCGACAACATGGCCATCGTGCTGCTTCTGCCCTTCACCTACTACCTCGGCCCCATTCCCGGCATCGCCATGCTTATGGGCCTGTCAAAAGGCGCCAACTTCGGCGGTTCCATTCCCGCCATTCTGTTCAACATTCCCGGAACGCCGCAGGCCATGATCACCACGTTTGACGGGTATCCGCTGGCAAAAAGCGGAAAAAGCGGCAAGGCCCTCAAAACGGCCCTGTTCGCCTCCGTCACCGCCGACACCGCAAGCGACCTCGTGCTCATATTCCTGGCGGCTCCCGTCGCCTCCATCGCTCTGCGCATAGGTCCGCCCGAGTACAGCATGATTCTGCTGTTCTCCCTGGTCATCATCAGTCTGGCCGCTTCCGGCAGTCCCTGCCGCGGCCTGATTGCCACATGTCTCGGCCTGCTGCTCTCCACTGTCGGCTGCGATCCGGAAATGGGCACGCCCCGCTTCAATTTCGGATTCATCGAGCTGGCGGAAGGCATAGGCATCATGCCCATGGCCATAGGTCTGCTGGCCTTTTCCGAAGTGCTTCTGCAGGCGGAATCCTGGTACAGGGACCGTCGCTCCGGCAAAAAGCTGGAAGAAGTGCAGCTTTCAGCCAGAGGAACCGATGCCGACAGACTTACGCCTGCCGAAATGAAGCAGTGCGTTCCCACCATTGCCCGCTCCACCCTCATCGGATCGTTCGTGGGCATCGTGCCCGGCATAGGCACGACGGTAGGCGCGTACCTCAGCTATATCTGGAGCAAAAAGAAGTCCAAGCATCCCGAAATGTTCGGCAAGGGCGCGCTGGAAGGCATCGCCGCCTCCGAAGCCGGCAACAATGCCGTGAACGGCCCCAACCTCGTGCCTCTGGTCACCCTCGGCATTCCCGGAAACCTCGCTGCGGCGCTCATTCTCGGCGGCTTCATGATCAAGGGCCTCATTCCCGGCCCCCAGTTCATGGAAAGCAATGCACCTCTGCTCTATGCCCTGTTCATCGTTCTGCTCATCAGCAACCTCTACACGTTCGTTGTGGGCGCAGCCTTCATCCGCTGTGCAAGAAAACTGGTCTCCATTCCCAAGCCGGTGCTCTTCAGCGTGGTGCCCATGTTCTGCCTCATCGGCTCGTACGTGAACAACAGCAGCCTGTTCGACATATGGCTCATGCTCGTCTTCGGCGTGCTGGGCTATGTTTTGACCAAGCTGAAAATCAGCCTGCCGACCATGATCGTGGCCTTCTTCCTGGGCTCTCTGCTTGAACACAAGATGCGCCAGAGCCTGCTCATTTCCCGCGGAGACTGGACGGTCTTCCTCGACAGACCCATCGCCTGCGCATTTCTGCTGCTTACGGTGGCCATCATTCTTCTGTACATCGTGCGCCACGGCTTCGGCAAAAAGAAACAGGCCTGAGCCGGCAACCTCATACGCAAGGACATTTCTATGAAATTGCAAGCCATGGAAACGGATTTCCTCATCATCGGCGGCGGCAGCGCCGGCTGCATTGCGGCCATGCATGCCCTGCAGCTGAATCCCGATCTCAACGTCACCATCTTTGAAAAAAGCGACATCGTGTACGGCGGCTCCATTGCCCGCGGCATGGACGCCCTGAACATAGTGGCCATTCCCGGACAGACCACGGCGGAACTTTATCTGGAATCCGTGCGCGCCATGACGGCGGGCGTGGTGGACGCCGGTCCCAGCTACGTCATGGCCGAACGTTCCTATGCTCTGCTCAAGGAAATGGAAAGCTGGGGCGTCACCTTTCCCAAGGATGAGAACGGTCAGTACAAGACGCTGAAATATCATGTCAAAGGCAAGTTCCAGACGGCCATGGACGAGCCCGAGCTCAAGGCCATGCTGGTGAAAAGAGCGCTTGACCTCGGAACGCGTCCCGTCAATCGCGTGATGGCGCTGCGTCTGCTCATGGACAACGGCCGCGTGGCCGGCGCCGTGGGCATGAACGTCCGCACCGGTCAGATGGTCGTATGCAAGGCCAAGACCGTGCTGGTGGCTTCCGGCGGCGTGAGCCGCTTCACCCTGCCCAATTCCGAATATCTCTACGGCGTGTACGACTATCCCGGCAACACCGGCGACGGCTTCGTCATGGCGCTGCGCGCGGGCGCCGGAGTGACCGGCATGGAATACACCCAGCGCACCATGCTCATCAAGGACACCAACATGCCGCTGCTGGCCATCTGCGTTTCCCGCGGAGGCAGGGTGCTCGACTGCGAAGGCAACATTCTGATGGAAGGCGAAGTCGCGAACACCAACGTGATGAACGAGGCCTTCACCAAGGGCCGCGGTCCGGTTCACATTCAGCTCAGCCACCTGCCCGAAGAACGCATCCGCGAGATCGAGCACATACTGTTCACCACGGAACGTCCGGTCAACGAACGCTTCTTTGCCGGTCGTCACATCGACTTCCGCAAGCAGGACATCGAACTCTGGCCCACGGAATACTATCTGTGCGGCGGACACGGTCTTGCGGGCATACGCGTCAACGAGCGCGCGGAAACCGCCGTGCCCGGACTGTACGCGGCAGGCGACGTGGCCAGCGTGGCCAAGCAGCATCTGACCGGCGCGTTCGTGTTCGGCGAAGTTGCCGCGGAACAGGCCGTGAAGTACGTGGCCGAAGCCCCGGACACCGCCATCAATGAAAACGACGTGGCCGCCGTCAAGGCTGAGCTCGACGAACGTTTCACGGCCAGAAACCGCGACATCGACGTTCACGATCTGGAACGCAAGGTGCGCCGCATGGTGGCCGACTATCTGGTGTCGCCCAAGAACGCCCACAAGTTTGAGCTCTGGCAGTACTGGTCGAAGACGTTCCGCGAAGACATCAAGCACGTCGCCGTACACAACGGACACGAACTTTCCAAGCTCTATGAAGTGGAAAACATTCTGCTGTGCGCCGACTGTTCCGCCGTTGCCGGAGACTTCCGCAAGGAAAGCCGCTGGGGCGAAAGCCACTACCGCAGCGACTATCCCCAGCGCGACGACGCCAACTGGAAGTGTCATGTGGTCATTAAGATGAAGGACGGCAAGCTCAATGCAGAAAAGGTCAGGGTTTCGGAACTGAATGAGGAGGTCTCCCTGTGATGAACGACAGCAATATCGCCATTGACGTTTCCAAATGCCTTGCCTGCGGCAATTGCGTTGACCGCTGCATCATGGACAACCTTCGTCTGGTGCTTCCTCCCTGCCGTCAGGCTTCCCTGCTGGACATCAACTATCAGGGCATCCTGCGCCTTGCCGCTCAGGGAAACATGACCGAAGCGGCCCGCGAACTGCGTCGCTGCACGCCTTTCGGCGGCTTTCTTGCCGCATGGGGCGACGCTCCGGCTTCCCGCGCCTGTTCCCGCGGACACAGCGGCGGCGCACTGAACTTTGCCGGCATCCTCGCCTATCTTGTGCGCACCCAGGAAGACGCCGTGTACGGCCCGGCCGACCGTCTGCCCCGCTCCCACAAAAAAGCCGTGGTGGCAGGCAGCGATGCGGCCGCCCTTCAGGCCGCCTTTTCCCTCCGCATGGGCGGCCACGCCGTCACCGTTCTGAGCACTTCGCACTGCCCCACGGTGGAAGGCGTGCCCGCTCCGGTTCTGGAAAAGACCATGGCCATGCTCAAGGGCATGGGCATAGCGTTTGAAACCGCCGACGCCTTCAACGTTGAAGAACTCTGCAGGAACTTCGACGCCGTCATCCTCACCGGCGCAGCCGCGGACGGCATGAGTGCCGACGAATACGGACTTGTCCGCGACAACCTGTTTGCCGTCATCGGCGGCGACAGTCAGAATCCTCTGCAGGACATGGCCGGAGCGGTTCGCGCGGCTCACGCCGCCCGCAACCTTCTGGAAGGCTTCAGCGTGGACTATGAAGGCAACCAGCGCGTGGCCCGCGGTCTGGAACGCTTTCACGGCCTTTCCGAAGAGCAGGAAGACGCTCCTGAAGCCGCGCCCGTGGTCTGCTCCGGCGACGGCTTCACAGAAGAGGAAGTCAAGGCCGAAGCAGCGCGCTGCCTCGGCTGCGGACGCCCCGTCGAGCGCAACATGACCTGCTGGTACTGCCTGCCCTGCGAAGTCGTATGCCCCACGCAGGCTCTGCATGTGCGCATTCCGTATCTGATCCGCTGATGCGCGCCTGACGCGTCTCATTAACCTGACAAGGCCGGCACGTTCCCAACGCGCCGGCCTTGCCGTTTCTCTGACCTTTCTTCCCCTTCCCGCAAAAGCCTTTCGGTCGCCGCGTGTTCTTCGCGCCTTTGCCGTCACGATTCCAGGGCGAACCGTCCACCCTGCCATAGATCAGAAAACAAAAGCTTCTCTGCGGCCATCCGCCGCATTGCTATATTGAGCATCTCCTTCAATCTCATCAAAGGATCATGGAGATGTTGTCATCCCGGCATATTATTGCTCTTCAGTCTGTAAAAGGTCTTGGAAACATCAGCGTCAAACGCCTTGCCGACCATGCTTCAAAAGACGACATTTCTTCCGACGAGGAGCTCTGCGAACTTGTCATGACGTGCATTGCGGAAAAAATCATCACAAGAGTAAAAAACGTCACGGCGGAATCCGTGCGGCAGGGACTGGACGCCGCCGACCGCATCATGGAAAAAGCCGACCGCAGCGGAATCGGCATTCTCTCCTACGGAAGCGACAACTACCCGCAGGAAATGCTTTGCGCCGTCAACTGTTCCGGCAGACCCGACATTCCCCTCACGCTCTACTGCAAGGGCAATCTCGAAGCGCTCAAGCACCCCGGCGTGGCCGTCATCGGCACCCGCCATCCTTCCCCGGCCGGTCGCCGTCATGCCGAATACTGCGGCGAACGTCTGGCGGAAGCGGGCTGCAACATCATAAGCGGCCTTGCCGCAGGCTGCGACGCCGCGGCGCATCGCGGCGCGCTCTCCTGCCCCGGCGGCAGAACAACGGCCCTGCTCGGGCACGGTCTGGACACCGTGTATCCCAAGGAACACGCGTCGCTGGCCCGGGACATTCTGGAACACGACGGACTTCTGATAAGCGAGTATCCTCTGGGAACCCGGGTCACGCCGTTCACGCTGACGGCCCGGGACCGTCTTCAGGCTGCACTTGCACAGAGCGTTCTTGTCGTGCAGGCCTCCGCCGAAGGCGGAACCATGCTTACCGCCCGCATGGCGCTGGCCGCCGGAAAAGCGCTGTTCTGCCTGCACTACGCCGCCGACAATCCGGCAGATGCGGAAAAAACGGAAGGAAACCGCCTGCTAGCGCAGGAAGGCGGAACGGCCCTTGATTCCCGTCTCTTTGCCGACAACATTCTTGAAATCCTCAACGCCTGAGGACGACGCAAGGGGCCGCAGCCTGTCAAAGCGCCGCACCGTGCGGCGTTTAGACAACGTACGTCAGGCGGCCTTGTCTCCCTCTTCTGAAACTGCACCGGAGTAAAAACAAAACCCGCGCCGGCAATCCGACGCGTCATCTCCATCGCTCCGCCGGCGGCCCACCCTTGTCGAAAAACACGACCCGAAGGACATCGGGAGCCGCACCTTGAAACGCCTCCGACCTGCAAGGCTCCGACTTCGCGCTTTGCAGCTCTGAGCGCGACCGTCTCACCCCCTGCGCCGTGCGCATACGACATCCAGCACCCGCTTCAGCTCCCCTTCCCTGTTCAGATCCACAGGCACCAGCCTGTCCAGACAGCCGTGCGCCGCAAGTTCGGCCTTTTCCGCTTCCATGGCGGCATCGTCCAGCCAGAAGAAATCGCTGTTCCAGTCCAGAGCTTCCGTTTTCAGCGTCGTCCACGCCGAGGGCCTGACGCTCTTCTCAAGCGCGGAAACAGTGTCCGCAGGCAAAAACTGCCCGAGATAGTATCGAATCCAGGGCAGATCCTCCAGGCTGCGGCAATGCGTGGTCAGCCAGAAACAATCGAAAAGACGCGTCGCCTCCGCCACAAACTCCGCCACGCCGGGCGCGGCGCGCTTCCGACGAACGGTCAGAAGCACGCCGTCCACATCAAGATAAAGTCTGGTCATGCCGTCGCTGCCGGCTGGAGAGAAAACTCCAGCATTTTTCCTTCCAAAGGAAGATGCATCCAGCATTGGCACTCCCTCCCCATGTCGGCAAAAGCCTGAAGGTATCCGGCCATCTGCACGGCATACGCCTCCTGAAGATGCTTCGACAGCGCTTCCTCCGTCGCAAACCGCGCATAGTCGCCGCACTTGTGGTCGATGATGAGACACGGACCGCATGTTCCGTCTTCATGCCGCAGCTCCACCAGCATATCGACGCGCATCGTCCGGCGAAGCTCGCCTTCCGGCATTTCCCGGCAAACTTCCAGCGGCCACTCCGTACGCCAGACCAGCCTGTCGCCCTCACGCCTTGTCCGAGCGGGCTCCCAGCGCTTCTCCACCTCTTCGCACAGACGCTCCGCCGCCTTGTCCAGCCAGTATTCCGCGTCGGGCCATATCGGCATCTGCTCATTCCACAGCGCGCAGAACGCCCTTCGCCTCTCCATCCAGCGGCCCGAGCTCTGCTCGCGCTCCCGCTTCTCCCGGCTCATGCCGAACCAGAGCGTCAGCCAGGCGTGAATCATGTTGCCGAGCTCGCTGCGCGCAACCTCGTCCGACGCCGCCACAGGCACGGCGTCGGCAAAACTCCACAGAGACGAAGCCCGACTTGCCGGGACCTCTTCCAAAGGATTTTCCCGCACCGCGCGCTCCGGCCTCGTCGGAAATCTTCCCGCCGTCCGGCAATCCGTCTCCTCTCCGCCGCTCTCCTCCAGTTTCAGCATGCGCACCAGGCACGGCTCTCCGAAAAAGTCTCCCTCGCCTTCCTGGAGGCTCTGCACCGTCTCCGCAGCCTCGGCGTTCAGAAAACAGGAAAGCCCTTCCAAAAGCACACCTTTTTTGTCACTGAAGCGGCCCGTCACAATCAGCACGCTTTCCGCCCGGGTCATGCCCACGTACAGCAGACGCAGCTCCTCGCGGAGACTGGCCTCGCGATACCTGTCCTCCGCGCTCTTCACCGCAGAGGCCAGAGGCTCATATGCGTCGGGAACAGAAAGATCCTTTTTCTGAAGAGATGCAAAAACGGAAGGCAGCCAGAAAAGCTCCTGCGCCGAAAGCGGATCGTCCTGGGGAGCCTGACTGTCCGCATGCACCTTTACGCCCCACGCGGAACCTTTGTCCGGCGCAAAGCTGAAGCCGTGCAGCAGCACTACCGGCCGCTGCAGTCCCTTGGAAGCGTGAAGCGTCCATACCTGCACCGCGCTCTCGCCGCCGGAAGCCATGCCCGGCTTCTGAGCCTCCAGCCAGTCGAACCAGCCGTACATCGTCACCGGCTCGCGCCTGCTGTGCATGGCCGATTCGTATTCCTTCGCCAGCACGCGCAGCGCTTCCAGATTGGCGCGGCGCTCCAGCCCTCGACTCCAGGACGAAACCAGACGAAACGCGTCCGCAACGTCCATGACTTCGTCCAGCAGTTCCGAGGGCGTCAGCACCCAGGCCCGCTCATGCAGAGCGCGCAGCGCCTGCAGGCAGGGAATGCCCTCTTCCAGATTGCGCGCGGACGCCGCTTCAAACCAGTCGCCGCCCGGATGGAACAGGTGATACAGCTCCGCGAGATCCAGCTGACTGCCCCATCCGTCCGCGGCCACACGGCAGGCGCGCAGGCACAGGCGCACTTCCTCCTGATCCAGCAGTCCCTTGCGCGACACACAGGCCCGCAGGCCGAGAGCTTCCAGCGCGTCCGCCACGCTGCAACAATCGTCGCCCGTGCGGCAGAGCACGGCCACGTCTCCGGCCTGCACGGCGCGGAACTCGCCGCGTTCCTTGTCGTACACGAGCGTTTGTTCCTCCAAAAGACGCTTCACGGCACGCGCCACGGCGGCGTCGCAAACCTTCTTCGCCGTCTTCGCGGTCCCTTCCACAAGCCAGAACTGCACGGAAGAAAGCCGCTCCGCCTGCTCCCTGACCTTCCGCCTCGCCTCCTGCGTCATGTACGGCGCGTCGGACGACTCCTCAAGATAGCTCTGAACCGCAAGTTCCTCGTCATTTTTCAGCAGCGCGTCGCGCAACGGCGCATTCACGGCGTTGAAAAACGCGTTGGTGAATCGCAAAATCGCCGGAAGCGAACGATGGCAGACCGTCAGATCCGCCCTGTTCCATCCCTCGGTGCCCCGACGCGTCAGCTCCGGCGCGGCCCCGCGGAAGCCGTAGATGGACTGCTTGTCGTCGCCGACGAACACCACGCGGCCGTCCGCGCCGAGAATGCGGCAAAGCCTGTTGAATATGCTCAGCTGCATGGGACTCGTATCCTGATACTCGTCCACCAGCAGCATGCGGAAGCGTCCGCGAATCCGCTCCAGCACCGCAGGTTCCCGCAGCGCCTTGACCGCAAGCTGCTCCATGTCGGCAAAATCCACCACGCCGGACTGCTGCTTGAGAAGCTGAAAACGTTTCCGGCAGTCCTCGGCAAAGCCGAACATGCGGCGGATCAGCGTCATGACGTCCCGATGAAACTCCGGCGTCGCCAGCGCTCTGAGGCCCAGTTCCGTGAGTTCCTCCCCAAAAGCGGCGTTTCCGCTGTCCAGGGGGCGGCCCATCAGAGAAAACCAGTCCTTCCAGCGCATGTGCCCCACCGGCAGGCTTTTCACGAAGGTATGATACGCCAGCACCTTCTTCGTTATCGCTCCGGTTCTGCTGCTTTTGACGTAGTTGCCCAGATCGCGCTGCTCCTCCCAGGCCGCCCGCAGATCACGCTCCACGCTCTCCAGCGGTTCGCCGAGGCCGTTCACGCACGCAAAATACCGTTCCATTTCCCGACAGGAACGCTCCGCCATTTCCTCAAGACGCTGTTCCATGCCGCCGGTTCGCGCCGCCGTCAGTATGTCGTGCGCCGTATTTTTCCACTGATCTTCGGGCTTCGTCTTCTTCTCGCTGTACTTCACCCTGTCCAGGCCGAACGAGGAAAACAACGCGGCGGCATCGCCGTACTCCTCCACAAAGGGCACGGACGCCTGCTCGAACATGGCCTCGGCGTCTTCTTCGGAAAGCTCGTCCGCCCGGGGTGAAATGCCCGCCTCCAGCGCGTATTCCTGCAAAAGCCGCAGGCATACCCCATGCACGGTGCCTATGTACGCGCCTCCCACCCGGGAGGCCATGTCGCAGGCCCCCTGCCGGTACAAAGCGGCGCAAATGCGCTGTTTCAGCTCGGCTGCCGCCTTGCGGGTAAACGTGACCGCAATGATTTCTTCCGGCATGCAGGGCCGACATTCTCCCTTTCCTTCCAGAGCGTCCATGTAGCGCCGCACCAGATCAAAGGTCTTGCCGGTTCCCGCGCTGGCCCGAATGACCAGTTTTTCCACTCCGCTCATACCGACGCCTCCTCTTCCGCCGCGCCGCGGTTCACGCCGTCCCGGCGTCCGCACAGAAAGCGGAACGCGCAATACGTGCAGGTCGAATCCTGCTTCTGTTCCTCGTGAACGGCAAGCACCCCTTCACGCATGGCCGAAAGCGTTGCCTCCAGCGCCTCGGCCACCTTGTCCCACTGCTTTTCAAGATCCGGCTCCGTCGCGGAATCCCCCACGCGGACAATGCCCGCCTGAGGAAGCAGCACATACCACGCGTCCCTCACGTCGGCCGCGCTCTCGCCGTTTTCCGCGCCGTGCTTCAAAAGATACTGATACGCCGCAAGCTGCGCCGCCATGCCTTCGTCCACGCTTTTCCGATACGTCGACCGGCGCGACCATTTCATGTCCACAATCAGCGAAGGCGACGCTTCCCCCGACCGGGCGAAGGCCAGATCGTATCGTCCGCGGAGAAGAACATCCTGAAATTTTGCCCGCGCCGTCTGCTCGGCGCTGTGAAAACGATAGCCCTCCCTGTCGGCGACGGCCATGAAACGGCTCAGCGCGCGATGAAGCGCCGCGGCCATGCCCCTCAGTTCGCCGATTCTGCCCGGATGCGCCATGCGGGCCCCGCGCACCCTCGCCTGCTCCCGCAGCAGAGCAAGCAGCGTTTCTTCGTCGGGCGTTGCGCCCTCCCGGAACACCTGCTCCGCCGCCTCGTGCGCCATGTTCCCCTTGACCACGGCGTCCGGGAGCAGCGACTCTTCATCGTCGGAGAGATGCAGCACGTATTGCAGATACCAGCGCAGGGGGCAGGCCAGCAGCGTCTCCAGCGTGGAGGGAGAAAGACTCTCCGGCATCTGCAAACGCCGCTTCCGGTCCTTTTCCGGCAGCGCCGCTTCTGGCCGCGGAAGATCCTCCCGCTCCTGACGCCAGAATCCGCCGAACATCTCGTCCGCATTTTCTTTCTGCTTATCCGAACCTTCCAACACCTCCGAGGCAGACACCGACGCGGGGATCGGCGAACGGATACCGAGACTTTCGACCGCGGCGTCGAGCCGCAGCTTCAAAGGATGCGGCGCCGTCTCTTCCCCATGACGAAAACGCGGCGTCACCATGATGAGACGACGCGCGAAAAAGAACGGACGACTTGCGCCTTCCTCCTGAAAACGACGTTCGGCCTCCACTTCGGAAAGCGCAAAGCCCCGCGTCTCCAGCCATGCCCGCTCCTCCCGGCTCCAGACAACGGATTCGCGCGGCGCGGCGCCTTCGTCCACGGCGTTCCACCACACCACGGTATCCGCCTCGCCCCAGAGCTGACCGGGCTCGTCCAGCACGGTCCAGGGCATGCCGCGGGACGCTCTGCGCCTCTTTTCCCCCTCGCCGAGCACGGCGTCGATCACCTTGTCCCATTCCGGCGCGGACATCTCTTCCCGCATGTCGGCAGCCGTCTCGCCGAGGCGCGCGCAAAGTTCCGCCGTCATGTGCAGTTCCGAATCTTTGTCGTCCTGGGCAGCCTGCGCGGCCCATTTTCCCAGGCGCTGCGCCAGAAGGCGGGCTTTTTGCGGATCGACCATGCCCTTTGCCGCGCCGCCTTCGGGCACGATCCAGCCGAGCGCCGCCCTCAGGCGTTTTTCTTCCCCGCCTCCGAGCTTTTCCGCTTCGTCCCAAAGCTTCCGCCACGGCCCCGGCCACGACTTCGGCCCCTGATCCCAGGAGAGCTCGCTCTCCGACGCCTTCAACGCCTCAAGAAAGCGTCCGGACCAGAACTTCGGCACCGGACTTGCGGGCAGCAGCAGAAACTGCCGCAGCGTTTCAGGCTCAAAGGGAAAAAGATGCAGACGCAGATACAAAGGCAGAATCTGCTCGAACGCCCTCCCCTGCGCCCGGAGACACGCGCCCGTGTCCGGCAGGCCACAGCGGCGCAGCGCGCCGTCGAGCTCGACGCTCTCATCCTCCCGGATCACCACGACGCGGCCGAGATCGCCCTCATGCAGATGCCGGGCCAGCGTCGAAGCCAGCGCCTCGGCCGCTTCCGTCGTGAAATCCGCCTGCAGAATCATCAGGGAATCGTCGTCATTTCCGAACGTCGTCTGCTTCGGCTGTGCTCCGGCAAGCAGCGCAGCCGCCGCGCCGAGGCGGTTTTCCGCAAACTCCGCGGGCCTCGACGTCTCCTCCACTTCCACGCCGTTCTTCTTCAAAAGAAAAAACAGGTTCTTCCACGGCGCACTCCAGCAGCACAAGGGGTGAGCTAGACTCACGCGCGACACGCCGTCGATGCCCCAGGCGTCCACAGCCCGCAGCACCCGCTGAAAGCGATCCGCCATGCCCGGAATCCGGGCCCCGATCAGCAGCTTCTCCAGACGAAAAAACTCCGCAAGCCGCGCAGGTGTCGCGCTTTCGTGCTCCGCCGAAAGCTCTGTCTCTTCGAGCGCACCCGACATCTTCAGCTCGTCGCGCATGGCAAGAACGCGCCTTGCCGTGTTCCACGCGTCGGCCTCAAACGCCCGCGCATAAAACGCATCGGGACACGCCGCCGTCCGCTGCCGGAGCAGCTGCTGCACAACCGCAATGCGCCGGCTTCCGTGAACAACGCGCGCAGGAAGCCCCAGCTTTTCTTCCAGAAGGGACAAAAAGCCCGCTTCCCCTGTCACGTGAACGCCGGAAACGGCCCTGCCTTCTGCTTCCGCCGCCTCCAGAGCCCCCGGCCACGCATGACCGTCCATATGACGGCCGAGTATCACCTGCATCCGACACGCTCCTCCCTGTCTGCACCGAGCATCGCGCTTCTGCGCATGTTACGCTCCACGATAGGGCTTTTCGCCGCGTTCTGCCACATCAAAATCAAGCCCCTCTTGATTTCGGCGCAAAATAGCGCCATGCTCCTGCGGTACATCCCTTTTTTCGAGGACAACATGACGCGCTCCACGCCAGAATTATCGGCCGCAGGCTCCAATCGTCTCGTTCGACTGCTCCGCATCGCCCAGGAAATCCGATGCTACCCGCAGCAGACGCAGGAAGCGCTGCAGAAAAAATTCGGCATCAGCCGCAGTCAGTATTACAAAGACAAGGCCGCGCTCGCCGAAACGGGCTTTTGCTTCACCTTCAACCGCAAGACGGGCTTCCGCATTACGGAAGACAGACTCACGCCCATCACCGGGCTCACGCTTTCCGACAGGCTCGTGCTCATGTTCGCGCTCGAATACCTCAGCAGCGAAGGCGACGGAACTCTTGCCGCCCTGGCCGTGGAAACCGGACGCAAACTGGCGGGCGGACTTTCCTCGCCCTTCCGGGAACAGCTTCAGCAGTGCTTCGACTCCTGCATCACCTCCAAGGTGTTCGGCGCGGAACCGGAAGTGCTCCAGACGCTGCAGAAGGCCGTGTACGAAAACCGCCGCGTGCGCATCTTCTACACCCGCGCCACGGACTGGACGGAACGCTGGCGCACCATCGATCCCAGACGGCTGTACATACGGCAGCACGCCATCTACGTGTACGCCCGCACGGCCGACGAAACGCCGCCCGCCTGGAAAATCTTCCGGCTGAACCGCATCAAAAAGGCCGAACCCACGGACATCTGCTTTTCCTGCGAGTCGCTGCAGGACGACGGCTTTGCCGACAAGCAGCAGCACTCCTTTGCCGGCGTGTTCGGCGACACGCTCTTCGACGTCACGCTGCGCTTTACCGGCAACGCCATGCACTACGTGCTGGAACGGCAATGGCATCCCAGTCAGCAGATACGCCGCTCCGCCCATGAACTGCTGTTTTCCGTGCGCGTCTCCGATCCTCAGGAAGTCGTGCGCTGGGCCAGACAGTGGGAAAACGAAATGGAAGTCGTCTCCATAACACCGGTCAGCGAAGAATAGCGTTCTGCGGTCTGCCCCGGACTTGTGCTCCGAGCGCAAAAACTGCGCGCCCCGGAGCAGCCCCTTACGACGTGGCCCTTTTCCGACAACGCCGAGCCGTCTCTTGTCAGGCTGTTGCGTCGTGCACTCCTGCTCATCCTTTGCCGTCGGAGCCGGGAGCATTCCGGCAAAACCGGGCATATGTCAGGCCTCTGCGCCGAGTGCGCCCGGGCAAAACCGCCGCGCGTCGCCGTCCGAATCTGGACAACGAACGCGCCGACAATCCTGCGGGAATCAGAACTTCCAGTATTCGCAACCGTAGGAGAGCATCAGCACCATGACCACCAAAAGAATATACACAAGGCTCATTTCTTCCATGCCGCGGGAATATTTCTTCATACGTCTTTTACCACTCAATGTTTCTTTATACATGACTTTTTAGAATATGCCGGATATATCTTCCGCGCCGTCCACAACAGGGTGGACGAAAGAGCACCGATACGCTCTTCGACAACGACGGAGCGCGGCGGCGAGTTCCGACTCATGCGCCGTCCGGCAGATACGCGGCAAGACCGCCCGCAGCCCGGACAGCAGAGACAGATATTTTCGGAAGCGGAACAGAAACCGGGCAAGGAGCGCCCGTCGCAGAGCAGATGTTCCGACAGTCTTCTTACTATAGACGTTTCCGCAACAATGTAAACTGCGCCACTTCCGCGCGAATCCGGCAGCGCCCCGCGCTTTCCGCAGACGCTGTACCTTCCCGCGTCATCTCCCCGCGCCGCGCCCCGGAAATCGATGGGAAAGCCGCGCCGTCATCCTGCTCATACGGCGCGGACTTTCCCGCCGACCGAGCGGGCCCCGGAACGCGCCGGCTGCGCCATTCCGAGCACGACCGCAGCGCTTTCAACGACGCGCACCTTTTTCCCGCCGACGTTGCATTCCCGCTCCCGACGCAGTACCATGACCGACACGCCCGGCGACGACGCGCCGTCGGACGGTTCAGCAAAGGAGGCCCCGCGTGCTCTATCCCATGTTTGTCCGCCATCAGCCTTTCGGCGGTTTTTCCGGCGAACTTCCCGACCTTCCCGGATGCGTCCCGGAGGGCGACACGCTGGAGGAACTGCTCGACAACGTGCAGAGCGCCGCGCTGCTCTGGCTTGAGGAGCACCATGCCTCTGCGCTGCCCGAACCTTCCGCGTCGGACGACGCCGACGATGCCGACTGTCCGCCCATGCTCGTGGAAATTTTTCCGCCAGATTCTGCCGACAACGACTGACGCCCTGTCGCCGTTCTAGCCGACTCCGCTCTTTCCAAACGTTGAGAAACGCCGCCTTCGCGTCCTTTTGAGCAAAACGCACCCAAAGGTCTCCCACCGGGCGTCTCAAACAT
>NZ_DBMAHT010000043.1:0-17012 GCF_057866825.1 Mailhella sp. | reverse complement strand
GGCCGGGAAGAAACGCCGCTTCCAAACTCCCCTTTTCCGATGAACAGGACGCCGGGCCGCCGGAAGACGCCCTGCCGCGCCGCCATGTTCCCGGCAGTCTCCTGCGGCCTGCGCTCCCCCCCCTGCAACACAGCGCCGATTTCCGGCGGCCAGAGGACGGCACACGTCCCGCCCCTTGTCCGGCAACATGTTCGCGTCTTCTCGAAGGAGCGAAAAACGCCTTTTCCGCTCCTTCGAGAAGACGCTCTTCATGGCGCGGATTTGTCACAAAGCTGATAAGTTTCTCACACGACAACAAAAAAAATTTTTCACATATACGCAAAATGAAAATGATGTCAATTTATTTATTTTTCATAATAATATAAGCATATTATATAAAATATCCGTATCTGCATGTTTTCGTCGCCCCTCAAGAAGCATGCCGTTTCTGCAATATCGGGGCGGAACTCTCCGTAAGGCGACCTTCTTTCACGAAAAAGCAGCGTCTCCCCTTTTCAGGCGATCCGACGGCGCATGTCCATTTCATCCAGAAAAAAAGGATGATACGTCAACGCAGCTTCCTTTTTCCACCAAGTTCCGTTTTGAACGACAAAAGGAAAAACTACAAAAAAATCAGCTGATAAGTAAGCAATAGCATGTGAAAATTATGTTTTTACCCCTTCTCAACCAATGAAACATGTTATATGAAAAAAGCTAAATCAGGGGGAGAAGACATTGCGTAACGTAACATATATCCTGACTGGCGCGCTGCTGATTCTGGCTGTGGGAGGATATCTTATGCCGGAAAAATCCGACCCTCTTCCCAACAGAATCCTCATGGACAACTCGGCCGGCCGCGTGGTCTTCAACCACGGCGCCCACGCCGAAAAACTCGGCATCGACTGTCTGACCTGCCATCACGACGCGCCGACGCCGGAACAGGCCGGAGTGAGCTGCAAGAGCTGCCACGGCCTGGAATTCGACGCATCCTTTAAAGGACACTCCTACACCATGGATCCTTCCACCTGCGCGACCTGTCATCACATGACGCTCTCGCACAAGAAGTGGGGACACTCCAGGCATACGAAGGAATTCAAGCTCGAATGCACGTCGTGCCATCACGGCCCGCAGATAGAGGCCCGGCCTCAGAACTGCGCGAACTGCCATGACCGCAAGACCGACATGGGGCCGATTCTCTCCCTGAAGAACGCCGTGCATACGCGCTGCGCAAGCTGCCATGAGGACGCCTTCAAGAAGGACGACATGTCCTCGTGCGCGACCTGCCACACCGCCACGGCGTCACGCGACCTGCAGATGCAGGGCAGACTCCCCAAGAGCGCGCTTGTTCCCTGCTCCACCTGCCACGAGACCGAACCTTCCCGACTGGTTCCCGGGGTCATGTCGGCCTACCACGGCCTGTGCATCTCCTGCCACGAAAAGCAGGGAGGCCCCGTGGACAACTGTGCGCAATGCCATACGAAATAGAGACGGGGAATAGCCATGAAACAGTTTTTTAGGATGATAAGGGATCCTCGATTCCGCCTTGTCTACAACGAACAGAGACCGTTCGGCGAAGGCCCCGCCCCCAAGAGGATTCGCCTCAACCGCGAAGGCTTCACCATGGTTCCGGGCGTCAAGAAAAAGACGCTCGTGTATCCCGGCATGCTGCTGGCCGAACATCCTTCGCTGGAAAAAGGCGATCTGCACGCTCCCATCTACGGCGTGATCACGGAAGTCAACGCCCGAAGCGTCTTTGTGGACGCCGTGAACCCCGCAGACATGGAACCCGGCACGTTTCCCGAGCCGCCGGCCCCCGTCGATCTTCTCCGCGAGGGCAAGGAAGGCGAGGAACTGGTGCTGACCATCAAAAAGATGGGCGTCAACACGCGTTCTCTGGGCTGCCGGACCAAAACCCTCATCGTGAACGCGCTCAATCCCGAGCCGGGCGTCTGCTGGGCGGAACCCATGCTCGCCCAGCATGCCGACGAAATCCGCACCGGCCTTGAACTGCAGCGCCGCCTGCGCCGCGCCGATGAAATCATCATGGCCGTTCCCACGGGATGCTCCTCGCCCATTTCCGGCGTGAAAACCGTGGAGGTGGATCCCACCTATCCCAACAGCGTGAACGAGCTGCTCATCAAGGAAGTCACCGGCGAGGAAGCCCCGCCGGACGTGGCTGCCGTGGGCCTGCACAACGTGTGGAGCCTCGGCCGCGTGGGTACCACCGGTCTGCCGCTCATGGAAACCGTCATCACCATCGGCACGGCCACGGAATGGGCCAACTACATCGTGAAGAACGGCAGTCTGGTGGGCGAGCTTCTGGAATTTTCGCACATCGTCCTGAAAAGCGGCGACACCATTCTCCGCGGCGGTCCGCTTCGCGGCGAAAGTCTGGACAGACTGGATCGAAGCATCACCAAGGGTGCGTACGGATTCTTCGTGGTGAACGCCGGGGAAGTGCCGCCCATCGAGGGCGACAGCGCCTGCATCAACTGCGGCGCGTGCATTCAGATATGCCCCACCCGCATCGATCCGCGCATGCTCAGCCGCTACGCTGAGTTCGGCAAATACAACATGTCCCGGAAGGAAAACTTCCGGCTCTGCGTCGACTGCGGGCTCTGCGGCTACGTGTGCATCGCGCGTCGGCCCGTGCTTCAGTACATACGCCTTGCCGTCAAAAGGCTCGCGGAAGAGGAACGCCTTGCCAACCTCACGCCCATTGAGCCGGTCAGCAAGGGCTAGCCTATATCCGCGCACGCCGCGAGCACATCAGAGAGAACAGACATGAGCAATTCCAACAACGATATTCTCCTTGCCATCAGCACGCCCCCCTTCTGGCACTGCGGGCGCACCATACGTAAAAACAGCATCCACACGCTCATCGCGCTCGCCCCGGCCGTGGTGCTGAGTCTGATTCAATGGGGCATGCCGGCGGCCCGCGTCATGGCGCTCGCCGTGGTGGTCTCACTCGTCACCGAAGCCGTCTGCCAGACGCTCATGAAGCAGAAGCTCAGCCAGGACAACGGCACCGCCGCCATTACCGGCCTGCTGCTCGCCTTTCTGCTGCCCGTTTCCGCCCCGTGGTGGCTCGTGGTCATTGCCGCGGTGTGCGCCATGGGCATAGGCCGCATGGCCTTCGGCGGCTACGGCGCCAACCAGGTCAACGCCACCCTCGTGGGCTGGGCCCTGGTGTTCGTTTCCTTCCCGCTCTACATGGATCCCACGGCCTCGGTGCTGCACACCTCGCTCATCGATCCCCTGCTCAAGGCCAAGTACTTCGGCGGCGCGGCCGTGGCGGACTTCCCGCTCACCGACCTGCTGCTCGGCCGTCAGCTCGGCGGTCTCGGAGCCGCGCAGTCCGGCGCGCTCTTCATCGGCGGCATGTATCTTGCCCTGCGCGGCGTCATCCGCTGGGAAGTGCCGTTCTCCTTCCTCGTCGGCGTGTTTCTTTCCGCATCCGCGCTGCATCTGGCCGATCCGGCCCTGAGCGCCGGGCCTCTCTTCCACATCTTCAGCGGCTCGACCGTGCTCGCCGCCTTCTTCCTCGCCACGGAAGACTCCTGCTCGCCGCATCGCCGCCTGCCCATGCTGCTCTACGGCCTCACCGGCGGCATTCTCGTGCTGCTCATCAGAACCTTCGGCATCTATACCGACGGCGCGCCCTTTGCCGTCATGCTCATCAACCTGCTTGCGCCCATGTTTGCCCTTATCCGCTCGCACCCCTTCGGCACGAAGCCCGGAAAGGCCGCACGCGCGTTCAGCCGCAAAGGGGGGACCAACGCATGAAAAGCATTGTTCAAATGATACTCGTGCTGTCCATTCTGTGCGGCACGGCCGGATTCTGCCTCTCCTACCTTAAAATGACCACGGCTTCCCGCATCGAAAGCCAGGCGCTCACCTTTGTTCAGGGCCCCGCCATTCTGGACGTGTTCAAGGACGCCGACAATTCTCCCATCAACGACCGCCGCGCCTTCACCCTGAAGGACGGCCGCACCGTCAACGTCTTTCCCAGCATGAAGAAAGGAAAGCTCGTCGGCGTGGCCGTGGAACAGTTCGGCAGCGGCTACGGCGGCGATCTCGGCGTGGTGGTCGGATTCAACATGCAGAACGACACCCTTGCCGGCATAGGCATCACCACCATGAAGGAAACCGCAGGCGTGGGCACCAGAGTCAAGGAACATGCCTTTCTGAAGCAGTTTCCCGGCAAGAGCCTGCCCGTCAAGCTGAGAAGCCAGGGCGGCGACATCGACGCCGTTTCCGGCGCCACGGTTTCGTCCAACGGCGTCATGGGCGCGGTGGACAGCGCCGTGGCCGTCTATCAGGAACTCAAGCCCCTCCTTCTGGAGACGTGGAAATAACGGAGGAACCATGAATCGCTTCATGCAGGAACTGACCAAGGGTCTGTGGAAGGAACTTCCTCCGTTCCGGCTGCTTCTGGGCCTGTGCCCCGTGCTCGCCGTAACCAAGAGCGCTTCCAGCGGCGTGGGCATGGGCATGGCCGTGCTCTTCGTGCTCACCCTCTCCAACATGCTCATCTCCATGGTGCGCAACATCATTCCCTCCAAGGTGCGCATCGCCTGCTTCATCACCATTTCCGCCACGCTCGTGGTGGCCGTGGAACTGCTCATGCAGGCCTACGCCTACCCCCTGTATCTGCAGCTCGGCATCTTCGTGCCGCTCATCGTGGTGAACTGCATCATTCTCGGCCGCGCCGAAGCCTTTGCCGCCAAGAACCCCGTGCATCTCGCCATCGCCGACGGCATCGGCATGGGACTCGGCTTCACCATGTCGCTCACCTTCCTCGGCTCCATCCGGGAAATTCTCGGCGCGGGAACCTGGTTCGGTCACCCCGTCATGTGGGACGGCTTCCAGCCTTTCACCATCATGGTGGAAGCGCCCGGCGCCTTCCTCTGCCTGGGGCTCACCCTCGCCGCCATGAACTACGGCACGCACCGTCAGCTCATGAAGAAGAGCCGCGAAAATTCCGAAGAACTGCCTTCGCCCTGCGGCGGCTGCCGCGCCTGCGCCCTGGGACGCAGCAATAAAGACTGAACCAGCCACGGCCGCCACCGCCCCCGCTGAGGCAGAGCGACCGGCAGACGACAAGGAGAACGCCCATGAGCGTTTTTGAAGTTTTCATTTCCGCCATATTCGTCAACAACATCGTGCTCTCCCAGAACCTGGGCAACTGCCCCTATCTGGGATGCTCCAAAGAAAAAGGCGTGGCCCTCGGCATGGGCACCTCCGTCATTTTCGTCACCGTCATGGCCACGCTGTGCACGTGGCTCGTGCAGAAATATCTGCTGGTTCCCACCCATCTGGAATATCTGCAGACGCTGGTGTTCATTCTCATCATCGCCTCGCTCGTGCAGTTTGTGGAAATGTTCCTCAAAAAGGCCGTTCCGCCGCTGTACGCTTCGCTCGGCATCTTTCTTCCGCTCATCACCACGAACTGCTGCGTGCTCGGCGTGACGCTGCTCGTGCAGAGAGAACAGTACAACCTCGTCGATTCCCTGTTCTACGCCTTTGCCACGGGCGCAGGCTTTCTGCTGGCCCTGCTGCTCATGGCCGGCGTGCGCGAACGTCTGGAAACCTGCCGCGTTCCCAGCGCTCTGGCGGGCACGCCCATCGCGCTCATCATGGCAGGCATCATGTCTCTGTCCTTCATGGCCTTCAAGGGCATGGTGTAGGCGGGGCCGCTCCCGCTTCGACAGCTTTCCATCGTCAGCATAAGGACGTCGCTCATGGTTCTCTACTCCATACTTGCTCTTACCGGACTCGGCTTTGTGGCCGCCGTCCTGCTTTCCGTCGCCTCCCGCGTCTTCGCCGTCCATGAGGATCCCATGGTGGGAAAAGTTACCGACAGTCTGCCCGGCGCCAACTGCGGCGGCTGCGGCTACGCCGGCTGCGAAGGCTATGCCAACGCCGTGGTGCATGATCCTTCCATTCCGCCGAACCTGTGCGTGGTCGGCGGCGCCAAGGTGGCTTCCGCCATCGGCGAGCTCACCGGCAAGCTGACCACCGAAATGGAGCCGCTCGTCGCCTACCGCCGCTGCGACAAGAACGCCGGTCATGTGGCCCGCCGCTTCGACTACAAGGGCATCCCCTCCTGCGCCGCAGCCGCCGCCCTGCATCACGGCTCGGATCAGTGCGGCTTTTCCTGCCTCGGCTTCGGCGACTGCGTCAAGGAATGCCTCACGAGCGCCCTGCATGTGGAAAACTTCATCGTGGAAGTCAACGAGTCCATGTGCATAGGCTGCGGCAAATGCACCAAGATCTGCCCCAGAAACGTGCTTCAGCTCATTCCCAAGCGCGCCCGCGTGGCCATCACCTGCTCCACGCAGGACAAACTCAAGGCCGTCATGGACGTGTGCAAGGTGGGCTGCATTCACTGCTCGAAATGCGTCAAGACCTGCCCGGCCAAGGCCATCGCCATGGTGAACGACCGCATTCAGATCGATCAGAAGCTCTGTCTGGAATACGGCGACTCCTGCGGTCAGGCCTGCGCCAAAGCCTGCCCCCGCGGCATTCTGCGTCTGCACGGCGCAGCCGCGCTCGCCGCTCAGGCCGAAGCCTGTGAAAAGGCCAGAGCTCAGGAAAAAGCCGAATAGTCTTCCCTTCCTTCCGTCGCCTCTGCGAGGTTTTCATGCTCACCCGACGCTTCTTTCTCCGCTGTCTCACCGCTGCCGCCGCAGCCGCTCTGCCCGTTTCCGCGCTCGCCCGAGCCGCGGCCCCTGCTCCCTTCACCGAAACCCGCGTCATGATGGGCACGTTCGTCACCATCAAGACCAGCGGCGTTTCCGAAATGCAGGCGGCCGACGCCGTGGGCAGAGCTTTTGAACGCATGTCGGAGCTCGAAGCGCTGCTCACCCGCTTCGACAGCGCCTCCGCCCTCGGTCAGCTCAACGCTGCCGGACGCCTCAAGGACGCTCCCGCGCCGCTGTGCACGGTGGTGCAGGCGGCCTCGCGCATGCACGCTCTCACGGGCGGAGCCTTCGACCCCACCGTGCTTTCGCTTCTGGAAGTGCTGGAGAGCTCAGCCGCGGGCATCGACGCCAAAGAAGCGGCCGAGGCTTCGGAACTCATCGGCATGACGCACGTTGAGGCGTCGGGCAGCGGCCTCCGCTTCGACCGCAGCGGCATGAAAATGAGCCTCGACGGCATCGCCAAGGGCTACATCGCCGACGAAGGCGCGCGCCTGCTTCGTGAAGCGGGCGTGAGGAACTTCCTTGTCAACGCCGGGGGAGACATCGTGGCTCAGGGCGGCAAAAACGGCGCTCCCTGGCGCGTGGCCGTGGAAAACCCGGAAAAGTATCGCGGCAACACCGCCTATCCGGCCGTCCGCAATCTGACGAATCAGGCCATGGCCACGTCCGGCACCTATGAGAACAGGCTCGACGGGAAAGGCTCGCTCAATCACATTCTGAATCCCGCAAACGGGCTCTGCGCCACGATTCCCGGAGCCTCCGTGGTGGCCGCCTCGGCCATGGAAGCGGACGCCCTCGCCACGGCGCTGTGCGTCATGTCCCGCCCGGTGGCATTCATGGAAGGCGTGCCTCAGGCTTCCTGCCTGATAACCCTGCCGGCAGGCAAGGTGCAGCGCTCCAGCCGCTGGAGCTGACCTGCGCCTGCGGCGTTTGCCTGCGCCCGGCGTTTCGGCAACGTCCGGCGTTTCACCTGCGTCCGGCATCAGAACGAAAACGAGCTGCTCCCGACGTTGCTCGCAACGCCGCGCCGCTCTCCCGCGCTTCTTCAAAACGGCCGCCGGGGCAGGCGTCCGTTTTTTTCTCAGCGCAGCACCCTGTGCCCGGGCGACACTTCTTCAAACGTCGTTCCGAGCTCTTCCTCATGATAGGAAAGAATGGTCCGCGCTCGCTCATAGCGGGGATCAGGCTTCGGCATGGCGGAAAGCAGCACGCGGGTGTAGGCATGGCAGGGATGCGCAAACAGCTCGTCGGCCTCCGCCTCTTCCACAAGACGGCCTGCGCGCATGACGCCCACGCGGTCGCACAAATACCGCACCATGGCCAGATCGTGCGAAATGTACAGGAAGGAAAAGCCCTGCTCCTGCTGAAGCTGCTGAAAAAGCGTCACTATCTGCGCCTGCATGGACACGTCCAGCGAGGCCACGGGCTCATCGGCAATCACAAGTTCCGGATGCACGGCCACGGCCCGGGCTATGGCCACGCGCTGACGCTGACCGCCGGAAAGCTCGGCAGGCTGACGGCACAGCGCCGAGGCGTCCATTCCCACGCGGTGCAAAAGACGTTCCAGCACCTCCCGGCGTTCTTTGCCGCGCGGCAGAAGTCCCCAGATTTCCAGAGGCTCCGCAAGAATTTCCTCCACGCTCATCACCGGATTCAGCGCCGCCGAGGAATCCTGAAAAATCATCTGCATGCCCCGTCGCACCTCGCGCCGATGCCGACGCAGCACGCGGCTATCCGAAATTTTCAGGCCCCGGAACCATATTTCTCCCGAACTGACCGGATAGACTCCCATGATGGTGCGCGCCAGCGTGGACTTGCCGCAGCCCGATTCTCCCACAAGGCCGTAGATCTCTCCCGGACGCAGCGTCAGCGAAAAATGACGCACCGCTTCCACGGTGAGAGTGCGATCCACAACGAAATTCCGGCAGCAGTCGCGAATCTCCAGAAGAGGGGCAGACATGCTCAGAGCTCCTTTCCGCGCACGGGGCACGCCACGCGCGGCGCCCGCGGATCAAGAAGCCAGGTGGCGGCGCTGTGCCCCGCAGACACGGGGAAAAACGGCGGCATTTCTTCGTAGTCGATGTCGAGGGCGTATTCGTTGCGCTCGGCAAAGGCGTCGCCGCGGGGGAGATGCGTCATGTCCGGCGGCATGCCGGGAATGCCGCGAAGGCGCTCGCCCCGCCGCGCCCGGGATGGCAGCGCCTGCAAAAGTCCCCAGGTGTAGGGATGCCGGGGATCATAAAAAATGTCCTCCGCGCTCCCCGTTTCCACAATTTTCCCCGCGTACATGATGGCCACCCTGTCGGCCACGCGCGCCACCACGCTCAAATCGTGCGTGATGAGCACGATGGCCGTGCCCCTGCTCGCGCTGACCTCACGGAGCAGATCAAGAATGTGCGCCTGCACGGTGACGTCGAGCGCCGTGGTCGGCTCGTCGGCAAACAGCACGAGCGGATCCAGAGCCAGCGCCACGGCCAGCACGCAGCGCTGACGCATGCCGCCGGAAAAGCAGTGTGGCTGCAGCTTCATGCGCTGTTCCGGGCGATCTATGCCCACAAGACGCAAAAGTTCCACGGCTCTGCAATCGGCCTCGCTCCCGGACACCCCGCGGCGGCGCAGCGCCTCCGTAATCTGACGCCCCACCGGCATGGCGGGATTCAGCGACGTCATGGGATCCTGAAACATCATGGAAAAGAATTCGCCCCGCAGTCGCTGCATCTGCCGTTCGGAATACGCAGAAATGTCTTCACCCGCCGCAAGAATGCGTCCGCGAAGGCGCGCCCTCTCCGGCAGCAACTTCATGACCGCCCGGCAGAGCACGGACTTGCCGCAGCCCGATTCCCCCACCACGGCCAGAATCTCGCCCGGATGCAGCGCGAGAGAAACGCCCCGCACCGCATGCAGCGTGCCCGACGGCGTGTCGAAATCCACTTCCAGATTCTCTATCTGAAGAACCGGTTCCTTTGCTGTTCCGCTGTTCATCCCCTGACCCGCCCCTGTCATGATCGACCATTCCGCCCCAAAATTCTCTGAACGCAGACGGTTCCGCCGCAAAGAGCCTCTCTCCACGCCCGGAGGCTTCCCGCTCAGACGTTCCCCGAGTCGGCGCAAAAGGATGACCCTCCGCACCGACTCGGGATGTCGCCGTTTTTCTGCCAAATCAAACGCCGGGCTGGCGCTCCAGCGTCCAGTCCTCAATGTTCCACATGACGCCCGCGGCATGATGCCCGAGCACCCGCGAAACGTCCAGTCCGCGCAGACCTTCCACCGTCACGTAGTTGCCGTCTAGATAGGCGATGAACAGATGCCCCGGGTGCTTCGCGTACTCCACTTCAAACGCGCCGTAAATGCTCCTGCGCTTGTCCTGGTCCAGCGTTCCGCGGCCCTCGCGCAGCAGACGGTCCACTTCGGCGTTGGAATAGTGCATGGTGTTGTCGCTCGCGCCGGTCACGAAATCCTTGAACACGGCGTCGGGATCGAATTCGGCGGCAAAACCGGCAAGAAAGCCGTCATATCCGGCAGTCCAGTCAAAGCGCGTGACCAGCGCAATCTTCATGTCCACGCCGGCCTGCCTGAGCTGATGCGACACCACGTTGGCGATGTCCACGCGTTCCTCTTCGTAGTCCCGAACCTGAATGGTGAAGGAAAACTTCTCGCCGTTGCGCTCGTATATGCCGTCGTCGCCCTTCTTCCATCCGAGCTTCTCCATTTCGGCCGCAAACTTTTTCATGTCATGAGGATACATGTCGGCCGCAGGATTGCAGCCGAAGCGGTTCTTCTGAATGGGGCTGAACGCGGGCGAACCATGACCGGCAAGCACGCTCTTCACAATGGCGGGCTTGTCGAGCGCGTAGTTCAGCACGGCGATGGAATCGGCGTTGCGCTGCCAGAACTTGGAACGAAAGTCCATGGAGCAGGAACGATAATCCGCCGTCTGGAAGTCCACGTTGCGGAAGCCTTCCCTGCCGCGGAAACGGTCGGCATAGCGGGCGTTCAGCCACGCCACATCCGCCTCGCCGGACTGCAGCATGAGCGCCTTGGTGCTCTCCACGGCCACGGTCTTGTAAATGACGCGCCGAATGTTCGGCACCTTGCCGTAATAGTTCTCGTTGCGCTCCAGCACGATGTAGCCGCCTGCGGCATCCCAGCTCACGAAGCGGTAGCGCCCCGTGCCCACGGGCGCATAGTTGGCCGGAGCCGTGTTGATGTCCCTCCCGGCAAACAGATGCTTCGGAAGTATGCCGATGGTGAAGTTGTCCGGCATGGCCGCGTTGGGGCGGGAGAGCGTGAACACCACGGTATGCTCGTCGGGAGCCGTGACGGAAGCGATGTCCTCGTAGTTGCTGGTGACGGAGGAAGTCAGCGTCTTGTCTTTGGTAAGCGCCTCGTAGGTGTAGAGCACGTCCTCAGCGGTGAACGGCCTGCCGTCGTGCCAGCGCACGCCCGAGCGAAGCCTGAACGTGTACGTCGTTCCCTCCACGGACATGCTCTCGGCCAGATCCGGCACGGGACGCCCGTGGGCGTCGTACTTCATGAGCCCGGAAAAAATGATGGTGGGCAGCTCCTGATGATTGTTCAGCAGCGGATTGATGGTGCTCTCGTTTTCGCCCGCATACATGAGCGTGTCGTTGTCGAGTTCGGCCGCGCCTGCGGGAACGACCATCAGGCACGCAAGAAAGCATGCGGCAAGCCATTTCAGGTTCATGTTGCCTCCGTGGGGCAGATCAAAGGTTGCTGGGGCCGCGCTCGCGGATCCGGCGGAAGGCCTGACCCAGCACTGTCAAGCACAGCAGTATGACCATGAGAAAAATTCCGGGGAAAACAATGACCCACCAGGTGTTCAGAAGCAGCGCTTTGTCCGCGAGAGCCAGCATGCTGCCGAGCGACACCACGTCCACCGGAAGCCCCAGACCGATGAAGCTGAGGGTGGCTTCCATGATCATGCCCGTGCTGACGCTCGACACAATCATGAACAGCACGGCGGACATCACGTTGGGAATGAGATGCCTGCGCAGAATCCGGAAAAACGACGCGCCCATGCAGCGCGCGGCAAGAAGATAGTCGCTGCCCCGTATCTGCCGCACTTCGCCCCGCACCATGCGGGCCAGGGCGAACCAGCCGGTGACGCCGATGACGAGAGAAAGTTCAAGAATGTCCGGCGTGCCCATGAGCGAAAGCAGAAGTATCTGCGAAAGCAGACGGGGCACGCTCTGACACAGCTCGACCACGCGCATCATGGCGGCGTCCGCCACGTCGGAAGCCATGCCGGACGCGCATCCGTACCCGAGGCCGAGCACGGCAATGACCGCCGTGCTCAGAAGTCCCACGGTCAGCGAGGCGCGGCACCCTCTCCAGATGATGGAATAGATGTCCCGCCCGAGCGAATCCGTGCCGAACCAGAACTCGGCGTCCGGCGCATGATCGACAAAGCCGAGATGAAAAATATCGGGATCATGCCTCGTAAGCTCGTCGGAAAACAGGCAGGCCGTCACGATCAGCGCAAAAAGCAGACCGGCCAGCGCCGTGGACGCGCGGATACGACGCCTCCGGCGGGGGAAAACAACGTCCGCGCTTTCGGCATGATGCGCTCCGACGAGCTGAAAGGACGACGCTTTCATACGCCTCCGCGTTCCGCGCCCTTCATGCGGGAGTCGATGATTTCGTTGACGGCCTGCGCCAGAATGCTGCTCACAATGACCAGAAATCCGGCAAGCATGACCATGAGCATGAGCATGTTGTAGTCGTGATACTTGGCGCTCGACACGGAAAGCAGGCCGATGCCGGGATAGTTGAACACGGTTTCGGCCACATAGGTTCCGCTCAGTACGTGGGGAACGGAAATGGCCATGAGGCTCACAATGCCGGGCAGCACGTTGCGCAGGCAGTGACGCATGAGCACGCGCCGTCTGCCGAGGCCCTTGGAGCGTGCGAGCAGAACATAGTCGCGCCGCACCTCGTCGAGCAGACGGTTGCGTATCATGCAGGCGTAGTACCACACGTGACTGGCCACCATGACCACGAGCGGCAGCACGAGATGCCGCATTCTGTCGGCCACGTCTCCGGCCATGCCGGGGCGGTACGCGCCGCTGCCGGGCAGCCAGTGCAGATTCACGCTGAACACCAGCACCAGCATGGTGCCGAGCCAGAACGCGGGCGTGTAGAAGGCCACGGTTCCCGCCGCGCACAGCGTGCGGTCTATCCAGGAATCCTCATAGCGCACGCAGATGAGCGCCATGCCTATGGCCAGCGCAAACACGAGCGCGTAGGCCGCGCCTCCGAGAATCAGCGTGTTGCCGATGAGCGGCCCGGCCACTTCCAGCGCCGGACGCTTGTACTTGAGCGACATGCCGAAATCGCCCTGCGCCACGCCGGAAAGCCACTTTTCGTACTGCACCCAGAGGGGTGCGTCGAGCCCCAGCCTGTGCCTTGCGGCCTCAAGCTCCCCGGTGCTCATGGACTGCACCGAGTCCCCGTAAAAGGACTGCAGCGGATCTCCCGGAGCCATGCGAGACAGGCAGAACACCAGCACGGAAAGACAGAGCATCATCAGAACAGTCATGACGACGTGCTTGCCCAGCACGCGGGCCACGGCGCTCGCATTCATGAACATTCCCCTCCCGACGGGACAAAACGCGGTGATCGGACAACGCATCCGGCCATACACAACAACGCCGGTCATAAAAACCGGCTCATGATTCCAAAGTGTTATTTTTTGAAAAATCGTGTTACGAATATAGAGGGGCTCCTCTTTCCTGTCAAGGCGACCGCACTTCGCCGGAACTCGCCCCTTTTCCGCGGCGCTCATGCGACGCACGGATCATTATTTTTCATGCTGTTTCAACGTGTTGTGCGAATGTTCACCGTCTCCTGCCGCGGACGGAGTCACGCAGTGCGACAGGCGCACGACCGCTTCCGTCCGTTATTTTTTCGTGCCTGCCGCCGACGGAAAAGCGCCTGCGCCGACCGACGCCCGCCGGAATCTTCGGCGTCCCTCAACGTGCCCCTCGACTTTCACGCGCAAACGCGATCCACGCTGCCGACAACGCGCTTTCCCCCGCCTCGCGCAGACGACGCGTCCGCCCGGGCGTTGTCGTTCCCTCCGACGTCAAAAGATTCTCTCCCCCTTCTCCAACAAAAAAAACGAAGACTCCCGGTCTCACGTTGCCGGAAACGCCTTCTGGAAGTAAAAGAAGACATGACCCGAAACAAGGAAGGTGCGCTATGGAGCAACACTGCGAGAATGACCATCACGCCGCGGCCGCGTTGTCTCCGAGCGACTGTCTGGCCAAAAGCCGCATAAAGGACGGCGTCTGCCTTCCGGGCCGCACGGTGGAGGAGCACTGCCGCATCACGGGAGCCGTGGCGGCGCGTCTTTTCTCCGCGCTTTCGCCCTGCGCGCTCCGTCTTTTCCCCGAGCACAGCGATTTGACGGCAGCAGTGCACGACATCGGAAAAATCTCGCCCTACTTTCAGGCCATGATCCACGAGGCCACGCACGATCTGCCGCGCTATCCGCAGCTTCTGCCCTTTGCCGGGGCGCTCAATCCGCTCGGGCACGCGTCCGTGAGTCAGGCGGCGCTCATGGAAACGTCGCGCGCCGTTGCGGAAATTGCCGGATGGCATCACGGCGCGCCGCCGGAAGCCTGCGCGGCCGACGACGAAATCTGCGGCGGCGAACCGTGGCAGGCCGCGCGCCTGGCGCTTCTCTCCCGCCTGTGCGAAGGCCGCACGCTGCCCGCGAGACTCTCCAAAGAGCAGAAAACCCTGCTCAAGGGCTTCACCGCCGTTGCCGACTGGATAAGTTCCGGCTCAATTTTCGACGATCCCGGCGAAGACTGGCGTCCGTTCGTCGCACAAGCCGTGGACGAGGCGGGGTTTCGCCCCGTGTCCTTTGTGCCGGACCTGAGCTTTGAAAACATTTTCGGCTTTGCGCCCAACGCCGTGCAGAAGGCCATGATGCAGATCGTCTCCGGCCCGGGCGTGTACGCGCTGGAAGCGCCCATGGGCATGGGAAAAACCGAAGCCGCGCTCTTTGCGGCCTATCGCCTGCTGTCCGAAGGCAAGGCGGGCGGCCTGTACTTTGCGCTGCCCACGCGCCTCACGTCCAACCGGATTTTCGAGCGCCTTCTCCCCTTTCTTCGCGCCACTCTCGCCCCGGAAAGTCAGCACGCCGCAACCATGCTCCTGCACGGCGCATCCTGGCTCTACGCCACCCACAACGACACGGGCAAGCTTGCCTCGTCGTGGTTTGAGCAGAGCAAGCGCGGGCTTCTTGCGCCGTTCGGGGCCGGTACGCTGGATCAGGCGCTCATGTCCGTCATCAACGTGCGTCACTCCGCCGTCCGCAGTTTCGGGCTGGCGGGCAAGGTGGTCATTCTCGACGAGGTTCACTCCTACGACGCCTACACCGGCACGCTGCTCGACGCGCTGATCAGGCACCTCGAACATATCGGCTGCACGGTCATTCTGCTCAGCGCCACGCTCACGCGCTCGCGTCTGGCCGACATGATGGGCTACGCCAGAGACGGCAGCGACGCCTATCCGCTCATCACGGCCAGGTGCGCCGACGACGCTTCCGGCCGTGTTCGCGAGCTGACCGTGCCCGAAGAAGACGCTCCGAAAAATCACGCAGTCCATATCCGTCTCGACGCCTCCGACGAAGAAGCCGTGAACGAAGCGCTTCTTCGCGCGGAACAGGGGCAGCAGGTTCTGTGGATAGAAAACAGCGTGGCCGAAGCGCAGAACGCGTTCCGGCTTTTTGCCGCGCGCGCCGCGGGCATGGGCGTGGAAACGGGGCTGCTGCACTCGCGCTTCACGCCCTCGGACAGGGAACGGAACGAACGGCGCTGGACGGAGCTCTACGGCAAGCGTTCGGACGAGCGCTCCCTGTGCGGACGCATTCTTGTGGGCACGCAGGTACTGGAACAGTCGCTCGACATCGACGCGGATTTTCTTGTAACGCGGATTTGCCCTTCGGACATGCTCTTTCAGCGCATGGGGCGTCTTTGGCGGCACGAGCAGGTTCTGCGCCCCGGCGGCGCAAAACGCGAGGCCTGGGCGCTTGCGCCGTCGCTGCGCGAGGCACTCTCCTCTCCCGCCTCGGCGTTCGGGGTGTCCGGCGTGATTTACGCGCCCTACGTGCTTGCCCGCACGCTGGAAGTGTGGAGCGGCAGAACAAGCGTTCTGCTCCCTGCCGACATCCGTCCCATGCTGGAAGCCACCTACGCGGACAGAAATGAAGAGCCCTCGCCCGGCATGAGCGGCGTCAAAAAAGACCTGCTGCGCAAAAAGGAAAGTCTGCGCATGCTGGCGCTCTCCAGTCAGAGCCGCGGACAGCAGCGCCCGGAAGAAGCAGCGGGCACCCGCGCGTCGGAAGAGGAAACCTGCCCTGTGCTTCTCGTGCGCGCGCTGAACGACAAGGAATGCCTGACGGCGGACGAACAGCGACTGTGCCTCGACCGCCTTCCGGAACATCGCCGGGAGGTTTCCGCCGCGCTTTTCGCCAACATCGTGCGCATCCGGCGGAAAAACAATCCGTTCACGCAGCCCGTCAACACCGACAAGCGGCTTCGCCGCCTCTTTTCCTGGCATCTGCCGGTGAAGGAGAACTACGAACCCCTGTATCTGGGCAAGATCCGCCCCGACGATTCCGTGGAAGAAGTTGCCTCCGGGAAGGTCTGCGGCCGCTACACGTCGCGCGCAGGCTGGGAACCCGTCTTGCCAAGCTGAAAATATTCGTATAAAAAATAAACAGATACATTCCCTGGCCTGCCTGTTTTACGCTCTGCGCCGAAACAGTTCTTTCTTCACCGCTCGTGAAGGTGTTTCCAGGAGTTAGGTCAGGAGAATGACTTTCCCCCCTTCGGGGGATGCAGGGAAGAAACTTTTTCTTCCCTGCCCTATTGATTAACAACAGGAGTTAGGTTATATATTTTCTTAACAACCAATATACATGGAGAGCAGGATCGCCGTTCGATGTCTTTGCATCGCGATTCTGCCCCCGGATCCGCGGAAAGCGCCCGCCTTCTGCGGATCCCGCCCGGACTTCCGCCCCTTCCGGCCTCCTTGACAACGGCGGAAGTCCGGGTTCCCGCTCGTCCGTCACATCCATCGACAAGGAGGAAGCGTGACAACAAACCGATTCAATCTCATTGACGAGCCGTGGATTCCCATAGCCGACCGGGGAAACGTCTCCCTGCGTCAGGCGTTCTCGGAACCTCTGCCCCCGTCGCCGGGCGGCTCGCCGCTCATCAAAATAACCATTTTTAAATTCCTGCTGGCCGTGGCGCAGGCCGCCTGCACGCCCGCCGACGATGACGAATGGAT
>NZ_DBMAHT010000042.1:0-17505 GCF_057866825.1 Mailhella sp. | reverse complement strand
CTCATGCTCGCCGCAGCCGCCTACATGTCGTTCAGTCTGCTCTGGCATGATCCTGTTCCCATGAGCTGGAGAATTCCGCTCACCATTCTGCTTCTCATCGTTTCCCAGACCATCACGGGCATGCGCGTGCTCATCACCTGGCGGCCGGATCTGCCGTTTTCGCTGGTGCGGGCCGGAGGCTTCATTTCCTCATCGTTCATGGTGCTCTCGTGGCTCGTGCTGCTGCGCGACGCCATTCTGCTGACGACCTTCGTCGTCTTCCTCTTCGCGCCCGACGAGTACGGCATCAAAAACGCCGTGTTCTCCGTGCTGCTCTCCGTGCCTGCCGAACTCATCATGCTTGCGGCCAGCATTGCGGCCGCCGCCGTAGGCATGGCCCGCGCCCTGACCGTGCCCGGCGTCAAAAAAGTGGACGTGCCCCTGCCGGGTCTGCCGCAGGATCTCGACGGCCTGACCATCGCGCATCTGAGCGACCTGCACATCGGCTCCACCTTCACCGGGAAATGGCTCGAAGAAGTCGTGCGCCGCACCAACGCGCTCAACCCGGACTTCATTCTCATCACCGGCGACCTTGCCGACGGCAAGCCCGAACGCATAGGCGAGCTGCTGCGCCCCGTCACCGCCCTGAAGGCCCGCTACGGCGTGGCCCTCAGCGTGGGCAACCACGACTACTACTCCGGCCTGCGCGCCTGGGTGAACACCTGGCGCGACTGGGGACTCACCGTGCTGCTCAACGAACACAAGGAATACACGGTCAACGGCAGAAACGTGGTCATTGCCGGTGTCACCGATCCCTGCGCCGTGCTTTTCCGCAGTCTCGACGAGTCCATGGGCGCGCCCGATCCGAGAAAGGCTCTGGAAGGCGCGGGCAAGGGGCTGCGCATTCTCATGTCCCACCGGCCCGGCCACGCCGAACAGAACGCCGCCCTCGGCTGTCACCTTCAGCTTTCCGGCCACACCCACGGCGGACAGTTCTTCTTCCTCTTCCCGCTGGTTTCCCGCCTGAACAGCGGCTTCCGATCCGGGCTCTACAGAACGGGCTCCATGTCGCTCTACGTCAGCCCCGGCACGGGCATGTGGGGCTACGTGCCCATGCGCCTCGGCGTGGGCGCCGAAATCACGCTGCTCACGCTGCGCTGCGCCGAACCCGTCGCGCCGCAGAAGCCGTCCTACCGCGGAAAGCTCGGCGGCTGATCCGACGCGCCGCCCGGCGCTTTTATGCCTTGCATGGAAAAGGAGGGGATGTTTCCCCTCCTTTTTTACTCCCGTCAGGCGGGAGACTGCGTTTCTGCAAGGGGAAAAACGAAAGGAGGCAGCCCGAAGACTGCCTCCCTGTCATTCATGATGCGCGTTGCCGCCGCGCCGCAAACTACTGACGGGTAAGTCTGCGGTACTTCATGCGGTGCGGGGTGTCCGCGTCCTTGCCGAGTCTCTTGCGGCGATCCTCTTCGTATTCGGAGAAGTTGCCTTCAAAGAACGTGACCTGCCCTTCATCCTCAAAGGCGAGAATGTGGGTGGCGATGCGGTCGAGGAACCAGCGGTCGTGGCTGATGACGAGCACGCATCCGGCAAAGTTCTCCAGCGCGTCTTCAAGGGCGCGCATGGTGTTCACGTCGATGTCGTTGGTGGGTTCGTCGAGCAGCAGCACGTTGGCCCCGGACTTGAGCATGCAGGCCAGATGCACGCGGTTGCGCTCGCCGCCGGAAAGCACGTCCACCTTCTTCTGCTGATCGCCGCCCTGGAAGTTGAAGCGCGAGCAGTAGGCGCGGGCGTTCACGTCGCGGCCGCCGAGCTTGATGAAGTCGTTGCCGCCGCTGATGATCTCGTACACGGTCTTGCCGGGTTCCAGCGAGGCGCGGTTCTGATCGACATAGCCGAACTTCACGGTTTCGCCGATATTGAGCGTGCCGGAATCGGGCTTTTCCTCGCCCACAAGCATTCTGAACAGCGTGGTCTTGCCCGCGCCGTTGGGGCCGATGATGCCCACGATGGCGCCGGGCTGCACAAGGAAATTCGCGTTTTCCACAAGCACCTTGTCGCCCATGCTCTTGCACAGATCCTTCGCCTCGATGACCGACTTGCCGAGGCGCGGTCCCGGCGGAATGTAGATTTCCAGATCGGGCGCGAGGCGCTCGCTCTCATGGCTCAGCATGGCCTCGTAGGCGTTGATGCGCGCCTTGCCCTTGGCATGACGCCCCTTGGGCGACATGTGAATCCATTCCAGTTCGCGGGCGAGCGTCTTGCGGCGTTCGTTGTCGGCCTTTTCCTCAAGGGCGAGACGCTTTTCCTTCTGTTCCAGCCAGGAGGAATAGTTGCCCTTCCACGGAATGCCGCGGCCGCGGTCGAGTTCCAGAATCCAGCCGGCCACGTGATCGAGAAAATAACGGTCGTGAGTCACGGCGATGACCGTGCCGGGGAAGCTCTGCAGATACCGTTCCAGCCACGCCACGGATTCGGCGTCCAGATGGTTGGTCGGTTCGTCGAGCAGAAGAATGTCGGGGTTCTGAAGAAGCAGGCGGCACAGGGCCACGCGGCGGCGTTCGCCGCCGGACACCACCGACACGGGCGTGTCGCCGGTCGGGCAGCGCAGCGCGTCCATGGCCATTTCCAGGCGGGAATCCAGATCCCACGCGTTCAGGGCGTCCATCTTTTCCTGCACCTTGGCCTGACGCTCAATAAGCGCGTCCATGTCCGCGTCGGGGTCGGCGAACTTCTCGTTGATCTCGTTGAATTCCTTCACAAGATCCACGACTTCCTGCACGCCCTCTTCCACCACTTCGCGCACGGTGCGCGTTTCGTCCACCAGCGGTTCCTGCTCAAGGTACCCGATGGTGTAGCCCGGCGCGACCACCACGTCGCCGTCGAAGGCCTTGTCCACGCCGGCCATGATCTTGAGCAGCGAGGACTTGCCCGCGCCGTTCAGGCCGAGCACGCCGATCTTCGCGCCGTAGAAGTAGCCGAGCGAAATATCCTTGAGGACTTCCCGCTGACCATGACGCTTGGTCACGCGGTTCATCGAATAAATGACTTTGTCCGGCTGATTATCGTTTGCCATAGCAGTTCCATGAAGTTTTTTATCGCCCGGAAGGATCCGGGCAACAGAACAATAGAACTTTCATTCTCGCAGAAGCCCGACAACTTGTCCAGCATAAAATCCCCGGGGCCCGACGACAACGCCGCCACGCCCAAAAGACTCATGCATCCCGCACACTCCCGCGGAACACCCGAAAAGCGGCTCCGGGGTTGACTTCACCATCCGCCGGGCCTATATTGCAAAGAAAGCATTTCCTGATGCCCCGCTTTTCTGGAAGTGACAACCTCCCTTTCAAGAAGTTGGGCCTCTTTTTTTTGCATATCACTTTTGTTTGAAGGTACCTGCCATGAGCACGCCTATTTCCGTACAGGGCTACAAGAAGCTGGAAAAAGAACTCGAAGCGCTCAAGAAGGAGCGGCCCATCGTCATTCAGGCCATCAAGGAAGCCCGTGAAGAAGGCGACCTGAAGGAAAACGCCGGCTATGACGCGGCCCGCGAACGCCAGGGTTTTCTGGAAGCCCGCATCAACTACATCGAGTCCCAGCTTCCGCAGTACACTGTCATCGACCTTGATACGATCCACAGCGACAAGATCATTTTCGGCGCTACCGTGCATGTGGTCGATGTGGACACCGACGAGGAACGTCAGTTCACCCTGCTCGGTCCCGACGAAGCCGACTTCGCCAAGGGCTCCATCTCCATCAACTCCCCCGTGGGCCGCGCTCTGCTCGGTCACGAGGTGGGCGACGAGGTCACCATCGACATTCCCCGCGGCCGCGTGACCTACGAAATCACCAATATCGAGTTCCACGGCGTGCGCGACTAAGCACCCGACCACCGGCATTCCGAAAGGCTCCTGCTCCGGCGGGAGCCTTTTTTATCCGGCAACGCGCCTTTCCGCGTGAGCCCGCGGCATTCTGCGCCCTGCGCTTCGGAGCAAAGCCGACGCCAAAGCCTGCGCCTTTTCCGGCACGATCCGGCATGCGCGGCAGCTCCTTGCGGCATGGGGTTCGGCCTTCCGCGCCTGAAACGTCTCCCGGCTGAACCGGCGGCAAGCTTCCCCTGCGATTCCCCAGAGACGCGCGTCCGCCTGGCTCTTCTCTCTTGCCGCCCTCCCGTTGCACGGCAGCCCCGTCGGGGCGATCCTGCGGATGCCTCCGCTGCCCTCTTGCCGACGACGCTGACGAGCCGGTCCGCTCCGGGAAGTACGCCTCAATGCCGTGAGAAATCCGACTTCCTCTCGGCACGGCATGCCGTGCCGCCACTCTTCCTTCGCGTCCTTCTTTCCCTGTGCGGTTCTTTCCCCGCGCCGTTCTGCGGGCCGACCTGCGAAACGACTCCGCAGGAATTACTGTTGTTGTCGCCAGTTATTGAAATTAATTTTCAAATATGTTCCGCAACACAAGAATCGTGCGCTGCCAGTCGTGGGCGCACCTCACAACGACGCACAACAGACGCTCAACATTGACGCCGGAAGCTTTCCCTCCGGCCCGCTCTCCCGGACGATTGATGCCACAGCTCGGCCCAGGCTCCCGGACTATTTCCGCTGCACACCGGTCAGGCTTTCGGACCGCAGAGGCGTCCAAGCCCTGCTCCGGCAGAGCCGGAGCACCGCGCAAATACGGCATCCGCCCTGCGCGTCAGGCCAGCTTCCAATCCTTGATGCGCACGTCCACGCTGGCCGCGCCGTTGTACATGTCTATGCCCGGGCTGTAGGCCAGCACGATGCGCCGCCCTTCCAGATCGGCCGGGAACTGCTCCGCCTGACGCCAGGCCTTGGCCTGAAGCGTGATGTCGCAGCTCTCGTCGGTCAGCTCCAGAAGCACATGATTCTTCTGCGGTCCGAACAGCCTGCGCCGTTTCACCAGAAGCGGCGGCGACTGGAACACCGGCTCGGGATTCCCCACGCCGAACGGCTGCATCATTTCCAGTTCCTTGAGGAAAATGAAATTCGTGGCCGCCTTGAAGTCGAGCTCGCCGTCGATGAGCTGCACCGCAGGAACGGGATCGCTGCCGAGCTCCTCCCGAACCACGCTCGTGAAGCGCCTGCGGAACGCGTCCAACTTTTCCGGCAGCACGCGCACGCCTGCGGCCATGCGATGACCGCCGAAGGTCAGCAGCTCTTCCGCGCACCGGGCAAGTCCCGCATGCAGATCAAAACCGCTGATGGAGCGCCCCGAGCCCTTGAGCGTGTCGCCGTCGGCGCACAGCACCAGAGTGGGCTTGTGGTACTTTTCCACCAGACGCGACGCCACAATGCCGATGACGCCCTGATTCCAGTCCCGGCCGGCAATGACCAGCGCCGGTTCGTTCAGCGCCGCCTCGGCCTGCATCATGGCTTCTTCGGTAATGCGTTCCTCTTCCTGACGGCGCTGGGTATTGTACCCGTCCAGCGCACGGGCGAGATCCGCCGCGCTGTCGGCGTCCTTCGCGCACAGCAGCGCAAGCGCCGTTTCCGCCGAGGCCACGCGTCCGGCCGCATTGATGCGCGGCGCAAGGCTGAATATCACCTGTCCCGCGCCGAGACTGGCCAGCGGCGCGTAGCCGCTCACCACTTTGAGTTCGGAAATGCCCGGTCTTTTGGCTTCGGCCAGCACGAGCAGTCCGTTCTTCACAAGTATGCGGTTCTGCCCCTCAAGCTCCACAAGATCGGCCAGCGTGCCGAGAGCCACCAGATCCAGCGTGCGGCGCATGTCCATGCGCGGCGCGCCACCCTCGGCCAGACGCGCATTGAGTTCCGCCATGAGAAAGAACGTCACGCCCACGCCCGCCAGCGACGCGCAGGGGCAGTCCGCCAGCTTGGGATTGCACAGCACCGTGGCGTCGGGAAGATCCTCGGGGGGAAGATGATGGTCGGCCACCACCACGTCCATGCCGAGTTCGCGGGCCCTCGCAATGGCCGATCTGTCGGAAATGCCGCAGTCCACGGTGAGCAGCATGGAAGCGCCCTGCTCTGCGAGCTTTTCCACGCCCTTCGCGTTCATGCCGTAGCCTTCTTCCCGCCTGTCGGGCAGATGCCACAGCGCCTCAAAGCCGTGATGCCCGAGCACCTGAAGCACCAGCGCGGTGCTGGTTACGCCGTCGGCGTCGTAATCGCCCCAGATGGCCAGCTTTTTTCCTGCGCGAAGCCCGTCCGCCAGTACCTTTGCGGCCTTTTTCATGCCGGGCCACAGTTCCGGTCTGGCCAGGTGACGAAGCCCGGGAGAAAGATATTCCGACAGCTGATCCGCCCGTTCGACGCCGCGCAGCCAGAGCAGCTCCGCCAGACGGGGAGAAATGCCGCAGCGTTCGGCCGCATCGTAAAAGGAAACCGGAACGGAAGCGCCGTCCCTGCGTGTACGGAATATCCAGTTCTTGCTCATAGGCTGTCCACTCTGCCGGGCGTCGTCGTGCTGTACCGAGCTCTCCCGCGATAAAAGGATGATGCCCTCACCCGGAGGACGCATACGCCCGCCATGCGGCAGGCTCACAATTCATGACAAAAATTTCCAAGGCGACCTCACGGTGCGCGAAGGCGCCTCGTTGCCTCAAAACGTGCTGCGCTCTGGAGCACGGGCGACGCCCGGCCCCGGCGCGCGTTTCAGCGCTGCGCCACGCTCTGGCCTTTGAAAGCGCCCCGGCGTCCGCCACACGGTCGCGTTGCCCCGGAGTCCGCATTGTCTTGTCCGGGCAAACGAAGCACCGGCCCCGCCCGCAAGAAACGCCCGGCCCGGGGCACAAGCGTTCCGCGGCTCAAGTCGGAACTCATCTGTTTCACGGCAAATCAGCTTTTCCGCCGAACCTGCAGCGCTCTTGCCGCAAGCGTTGTTGCAGGTTCGGCGCGATTCTCAGGCTTTGCCGCCGGCGGCCTGCGTGCCGCAGATGCTCCGCGCCAGCTGAGGCTTGAGCGAAGGCTGAAGCGTGGAGGCCAGATAAAAGGAACGGAGCTGATCGTAGGCCTTTTCGAGATCGTCGTTCACGATGATGGCGTCGAACCAGTGACTGCTCATGATTTCCGTGCGCGCGTTGGACAGGCGGATGCGTATGGCTTCCTCGCTGTCGGTGCCGCGGCCGCGCAGGCGTCGTTCCAGCTCCTCCATGGACGGCGGCAGAATGAACACGAAGCGCGCTTCGGGCAGAGAAAGGGAAAGCTGCGCCGCGCCCTGCACGTCGATGTCGAACAGCATATCCTTGCCGAGGGCCAGACGGTCGCGCACGGGCTGGAGCGGCGTGCCGTAAAAATTGCCGTGAACCTCGGCCCATTCGGCAAAATACCCCTCTTCCCTGCGCTTCACGAACGTTTCCCGATCAAGGAAAATGTAGTCCACGCCGTCCTTCTCGGTGCCGCGCGGGGCTCTGGTCGTGCAGGAAATGGAAAACTCCAGGGGAAATTCCGCGGTCAGGCGGCTCACAAGCGTAGTCTTTCCCGTGCCGGAAGGCGCGCATATGACAAAAGGCAGGCCGCGGCGGGGGCCGAAATCAGTCTTCATATATCATCCTCAACTTCATCATCGGAGCCGTCCGCGCCGCTCTGCGACGCAAAGCGCTGCCCGAGCGTGTCCGCGGAAATGGCGGAAAGTATAACATGATTGGAATCAGTAACCAGAATGGCTCTGGTCTTGCGCCCCTGGGAAACGTCCACCAGACGCCCTTCGGCACGGGCGTCGTCGCGCAGACGTCGCATGGGCGAGGAAAGAGGGTTCACAATGGCCACCACGCGGGAAGCCAGAACATAGTTGCCGAACCCTACGTTGACAAGCTGCTGACGTGCCATGGCTACTCCAGGTTCTGCACCTGTTCGCGGCACTTCTCAAGCTCGTTCTTGCAGTCCACCACGATGCGGGAGACCTGCGCGTCCTGAATCTTGTTGCCGCAGGTGTTGATCTCGCGGAAACTCTCCTGAAGCGTGAAGTCCAGCTTGCGCCCCGCGTCTTCGCCGCTCTCCATGAGCGAGGCCAGACGCACGAGATGGGAATGCAGGCGAATGAGTTCTTCCGTCACGTCCAGCTTGTCGGCCAGAATGACAACTTCCTGAAGAAAACGGTTTTCCTCCAGTTCTCCGCCGAGCGAGTTCAGCATGTCGGTCAGGCGTTCACGCACCTGCTCGAAGCGGGCGGCCTTGACCTCGGGAGCCCGTTCCTCAATTGCCGAAATCCACTCCGCCATGCGGCTGAACCTGGCTTCCAGATCGCGCGAAAGCGCCACGGCCTCGGTCTCGCGGGCCTCGTTCCAGTCCGCAAGCGCACCTTCAAGCCCGGCGGACAGTGTGTCGAACAGCGCCTCGTCGTCTTCTTCCCCGCCCGACGTCCAGAGCGGCGAAAGCTGCATGAGCGCCATGTAATCCACGTCGAAGATATCCCCGCGCGACGACGCGAATGCCTTCACCGCATCCAGCATGGCCGATGCCTGCGCCGCGTCGAAGCTCACGCGCGACACGCCGGAAAACTGCAGATTCAGCGAAATTTCCACGCGCCCGCGCGAGGCGAAGCGACGCACGATCTTTTCAAAGCGGGCCTCCATGTTGCGGGCCTGCGGCGGAAGCTTCCACTTGAGGTCGAGAAAACGGCTGTTGACGCTGCGTATCTCCCAGGTCTGGACCACGTCGCCGTTGTCCTGCTGAAAACGGCCGAAGCCCGTCATGCTGCGAAGCGGCATATCATTCTCCTGATGGGTGGGTCGTGAGGGTTTCTTCCCCTGCGGGGCGTACGATAATCAAATTTCCTTCCACGCGCACGGGCTGCGCGCAGACAAGTTCATGATCGCCTCTGCACGCCGCAACATCGTCTTCCATGCGGCAGTCGGCGTACCATTCATTGTTCCCGTGGCGGGCGTCGGCGCTGTCGAAGGCCACCCGCATCACGGACTGCGCAAGCTGCTCCTCAAGAAAGCGCGCGTGCTTTTCCGCCATGAGCGCGCGCACTCTCGCCGCGTGCTGCTGGCGCACCTTTTTGGGCAGCTGCTTCAATGCCGCGGCGCGGGTGCCGGGGCGCTCGGAGTAGGGAAACACGTGGGCGTAGGTCATGGGCAGCGCCCGCAGCATGTCCAGCGTTTCCTCCGTTTCTTCCTCGGTTTCGCCGGGAAAGCCCATGAGGATGTCGGCGCCGAGCCCCATCACCGGCCAGAAGCGACGCATCTTTTCCACGGCCTCGGCCACGCTCTGCGGAGAATAGGGCGAGCGCCCCATACGCTGAAGCACGGCCATGCTCCCGCTCTGCAGCGACAGATGCAGATGCGGACACACCATGCGGCAGCCTTCCAGCGTTTCCAGACAGGCCTCGTCCGTCACCTGCGCCGGATCAAGCGAGCTCAGGCGAAAACGCGCCCTGCCCTGCCATTCCGGCGAAAATTCCGCGTCCATGCGGCGCAGCAGCGTCCAGAAATTGCGGCCGTCCTGCCCGTCCGCATGGAACTGACGCAGATTCACGCCGGAAATCATGATTTCCCGGTATCCGGCATCCAGAAGACGCCGCGTTTCGGCCAGAATGTCATCCACGGAACGGCTGCGCGCCGGGCCGCGCGTGAGCGGAATGATGCAGTAGGCGCAGCCCTGCGAACAGCCGTCCTGCACCTTGACCACGGGCCTTGCCCGCCGGAACGAACTGATGGAAAACGGCGCAAAGCGCGGTCTTCCCTCTTCCGGCACGGTGAAGTCGGTCATGTCCAGAGGATGGCCGCGCAAAAGCACGAACTTGTCCTTCTGCGGAATCACGGCGGCCACTCCCGGCAGGGCAAAATCGGCAGGCTCCGCCGAAGACGCGCAGCCCGCGGCAAAAATGCGCGCATGCGGATTGAGGCGGCCTATTTTGCGCGTCATCTGCCTGGCGTCGCTCACGGCCTGCGCCGTCACGGCGCAGGAGTCCACCAGCACCACGTCCGCCTCGGCCGGATCGTCTATTTCCGTGCCGCCGAGACTCTGCCACCATTCGCGGATGGCCTGCGTTTCGTACTGGTTCACGCGGCAGCCGTAGGTAATGGTATAAAATTTAAACGTCTTTTCCATGCCTACCGTCCGCCGATGATGGAGTAGCCGCGCATCCTTTCGATGAGCAGGCCCTTGGGATCCACGTCGCTTCTCTCGCTGCCGGGCCGCACGCCGGTAATCACGGCTCTGCCGAGAATAATGCGTCCTTCGCGCCCGTCGAGCAGCCTACTGCGCACGCCCCAGATGTCGTGGAAGAACACGGGCTGACCTTCAAAGCGCCCCACATAGAGTCCGATGTGACCGGGCAGCCAGAGCAGCGTGCGGAACGGCTCCGCTCCGCGCTCGATGGCCTCGATCTTGGCGGAGGCGCTCATGCCCTGAAGGCTGTGAAGATCGCCGAATTTGGCCTGCGCCGCGGAATTGCGGGGCAGCCAGATGCCGAAAGGCGCGAACAGGTCGCGCATCATGGCCGAGCAGTCCCTGTTGCCGTACATGCCGCCCCAGCCGTAATTTTCGCCCATCATGCGGTCGCCTATGGCGGCCACGGCCTGCGCGGTAAGCGGCTGCGGCATGGGCAGCGCCGCGCCGGGCTCCAGAATCACGGAAACAATCTTCGCCGAAGCGTCGGAGCCTCGCGCCGGAACCAGCGTCCGTCCGCCCTCGACGGGGAGCACCGTGCCGATGTTCGCGAGCGCAAGAAACGCGCTGCCGTTTTTCAGAGAAACGCCTTCCCGCACCACGGCTTCCAGCGGCGCGCTCTTCCACAAAGCACAGAAGGACTCGTCGGCAAAGGCCACGCTGTCCGCCTGCACCCAGCCCCAGGCCATGGGACTCTGCACCAGAATCCATGCTCCGTCGCGGCTCGCGTGATACGCCATGAGCGGCGTGCCCACGGCCACGGAACTCTGCTGAAAATCGTCGAAAGGCCAGCCCTGCCCTGCGCCCTCCACACGGGCGAAGCGGGGCTTCACGGTGGGAGCCAGGCGAAGATCCGCAGTCCTCACGGCAATGGCCGGACGCCCCGGGCCGGACGCCTCGTCCAGCGCGGCGTTGTAGCGCATCTTTTCCCAGGCGGCATCGCTCCACGGACGCAGATTTTCCGCGTATCCGCGCTTGCCGGGAGCCCAGTTCAGCACGGCCTCGAACTCGCGCAGCGTGGCGCGCGAAAGTTTGCCCGAATCCCAGGGCGCAAAGAATCTCCGGCGGAAAGCCTGCATGTCCTCATCCGCGGCCGCCTGCGAGCGCAGAAGCGCGTTTCCTCCGGCCTGTCCGGCAAAAAGCGCCAGATTCTGGGGAATCACGTTCACGTCCCGCACCTCGCCCGCGGCATTCTGCGGCTGCACGGGCATCTTCGGCTGCGGCGCGCAGCCCGCAGCGGCCACCGCTCCGGAAAGCACAAGACCCAGCAGCGCGGCCCTTGCGCCGAACACGCCCCTTTTCCAATCGTACGTCACTGTCATGATGTTTTCACGTCCTTTCCCGCGCGGCGTCCGGAGGAAGATCCCATTTCGGGCAGCATGTCGGCATGCACCGATCCTTCGCTGCCGGCCAGCCGATGCGCCAGCCAGGTATAACGTCTGCGGATGTGATTGTTCTTCACCGCTATGGCCAGCGCCCGCCATTCGCCCACCAGCACCACCATTTTACGTCCGCGCGTCACCGCGGTGTACACCAGGTTGCGCTGCAGAAGCATGAAATGCTGCATCATGAGCGGAATGACCACCACCGGATACTCGCCGCCCTGCGACTTGTGAATGGAAATGGCGTAGGCCGGAACAAGCTCGTCCATTTCCTCCCAGAGATAGTTCACGTTGCGGTCGTCGAAACGCACGGTCACTTCGCGCTCCTCGGCGTCCAGATAAATGATGGTTCCGGTATCGCCGTTGAACACGTCCTTGTCGTAGTTGTTGCGCACCTGCATGACCCGGTCGTTCAGGCGGAACTGTCTCTCGCCCCGCACCAGAGACGTCGGCTGCGGATTCACGGCGTCCTGAAGGCGGCGGTTCAGACTGTTCACGCCCACGGCTCCGCGCAGCATGGGCGAGAGCACCTGAATGTCTTCCGTGTGAAAGCCGAACTTGCGGGGAATGCGGTCGCGCACGAGATCCACCACGAGATCGGCGGCGGCCTCGGGATCGTCCTGCTTGAAGAAGTAGAAGTCCGTTTTCTGGCCCGCCCGCTGATGCAGTTCCGGCAGCTCGCCCTTGTTGATGAGATGCGCGTTGCAGATGATGTCGCTTTCCGCGGCCTGGCGGAACACTTCCAGAAGCTCCACCACGGGCACCGCGCCCGACGCGATGACGTCGCGCAGCACGTTGCCCGGCCCCACGGAGGGGAGCTGATTCACGTCGCCCACCAGAATGAACGTGGCTCCCACGGGCGCGGCCTTCACCAGATGATACATGAGCATGGTATCCATCATGGAAGCCTCGTCCACCACCAGCAGTCCGCACGCGAGAGGATTGTTTTCGTTGCGGTTGAAGCCGTCTTCCGAAGGACTGTACTCCAGCAGCCGATGAATGGTCCGGGCCTCCATGCCGCTCGCCTCGGACATGCGCTTGGCGGCGCGGCCCGTGGGCGCGGCCAGCAGAATGCGCGCCCTGGCTTCCTGAAACACCTTGATGATGGCGTTCAGAATGGTGGTCTTGCCCGTGCCGGGGCCGCCGGTGAGCACCATGACCTTGGATGTCGCGGCCGTATAGACGGCCTGCTTCTGCTCTTCGGCAAGCTCCATGGGCATGGCGGAAATGACCCGCTTCACCAGCTTTTTCGGCTCAGGAATGCGCACGGACTTCGGCGAATGCAGCAGCCTGTGCATGTAGAAGGCTATCTTCGATTCATAAATGTAGTTGCGCGTGAGGTACACGCCTTCGTGATCGCCGAGATCCTCGATGACCACGCGCTCCTCGCGCTCAAGATCGGACACGGCCTCGTCCGCCATTTCCGGGGGAATGGAGAGCTTCTGCACGGCCTCGTCCACCAGCAGATTGCGCGGATAGTACACGTGCCCGTCTTCCGTGAGGCGCATAAGCAGATACAGCACGCCTGCCTCGGCCCGTAGAGGACTTGATTCGTCGAAGCCGAGCTTGCGGGCCAGCGCGTCCGCCGTGGTGAAGCCTATGCCGTGAATGTCCATGGCCAGGCGGTAGGGATTCTCGCGCACCACGGCCAGCGCCTGCGCGCCGTACTGACGATAGATGCGCACCGAAAGTCCGGCCGTGACGCCGTGGGGCTGAAGAAAAATCATGAGCTCGCGGATGCCCTGATGCTCCGCCCAGGAGGCCTTCATGGCTTCCAGGCGCTTTTTGCCGAAACGGGGCAGTTCGAGCATGCGCTCGGGGTCGTGATCCATGACGTCGAGCGTGCTTGCGCCGAAGTGCGCCACGATGCGGTCGGCCCACTTCGGCCCTATGCCCTTGATGCAGCCGGACGCGAGAAAAAGCCGTATTCCCTCTTCGGTGGCGGGCAGCTCTTCCTCGAACGAGGTCATCTGTATCTGACGGCCGAACTTCGGATGCTTGATCCAGCGGCCCTTCACGCGCAGCCGGGCGCCGGGCTGCGGCGACGACATGCTGCCCACCACGGCCACCGGATCTTCCCGTCCCTCCACGCGGAGCCGGAATACCGTCCAGCCGTTTTCCGCGTTGTGGAAGATCACGCGCTCCAGCGTGCCGGAAAATTCCTCCGGGCTGTCGGCGCCTTCCTGGGTCAGCATATCCATCTGTTCCATATTTTTCCGCCACGGGCTCTGTTATAGAAAAAGAAAAGCCGGGCAGCCCTCATGCCGGCCTCTTTACAACTCCCTTGATGTACTACTATAAACAGGAAATATCATCAAGGCAGACTCCGTCGGGTGCGCGTCATGCCAGCGCGTCCCCGGCATCGTCCAAGGTCTGCACCCCGCCGTATGCCGCGCAAGCGCCCGGCATGCCAGTAATCCTCAGCAGTTCAGACTGCGTCGAGGCAGCCCGGAAGCGTCATGCCAGCGCTCCCGGGAAAACGCACGGCCCGGCCTGGCTTTTTCCGTACTGTGAGGACAGTATGCCCGAATTTTCGAGGATAGACCGTCTCCCTCCCTACGCCTTCGCCGTTGTGGGAGACATCAAGAAGCAGCTCCGCCAGCAGAACATCGACATTGTTGACCTGTCCATGGGCAATCCCGATCTGCCGACGCCCAAATTCATCGTGGACAAACTGTGCGAAGCGGCCCGCAAGCCCGTGAATCACCGCTATTCCGTTTCCCGCGGCATTCCGAATCTGCGCAAGGCCATCTGCGATCTCTACGCCCGCCGCTACGACGTGCATCTCGATCCCGAAACGCAGGCCATTGCCACCATCGGTTCCAAGGAGGGGCTCGCCCATCTGTGCCTCGCCATGCTGAATCCCGGCGACGTCGTGTTCGCGCCCGACCCCACCTATCCCATCCACGTGTACGCCCCCGTCATCTGCGGGGCCGACGTGCGCCGCATTCCCGTGGCCGAAGACCGCGACTTCTTTGAAGATCTGCTCACCGCCACCAAGCAGACCTGGCCCAAGCCCAAGCTGCTCATCATCAGCTATCCGCAGAACCCCACCACGCAGGTCGTGGATCTGCCCTTCTTCGAGCGCATCGTGGAATTCGCCAAGGAACACAAAATGTGGGTCATCCACGACATGGCCTACGCCGATCTGTGCTACGACGGCTACAAGGCCCCGAGCTTCCTGCAGGCCAAGGGCGCGGAAGACGTGGGCGTGGAATTCTATTCCATGACCAAGGGCTACTCCATGGCCGGATGGCGCATGGGCTTCTGCCTCGGCAACCGCGACCTCGTCCACATTCTCACCCGCATCAAGAGCTATCTCGACTACGGCATCTTCCAGCCCATCCAGATTGCGGCCACCGTGGGCCTCAACGCCCCGCGCGACGCCGTGGAAAAAATCTGCGACGAATACCGCAAGCGCCGCGACGTGCTCTGCGCGGGCCTCAACCGCATAGGCTGGCCCATCACGCCGCCCAAGGCCACCATGTTCGCGTGGGGCCGCATTCCCGAACCGTTCCGCGCCATGGGCTCCATGGAATTTTCCAAGCTGCTGCTGCAGAAGGGCCATGTGGCCGTGCAGCCGGGCATCGGATTCGGACAGATGGGCGACGAATACGTGCGCTTTGCCCTCATCGAAAACCAGAAACGCACCAGACAGGCCCTTCAGGGCATCAAAAAGGTGCTTCAGGAAGGCTGATCCCTCCGCTCAAAGACGGGCGAAGCATGTGCGCCCGTCTTTGAGCGCCGTTTGACATCACGCCGGCCCCCGGCGGATACTCCGGACGGCCGGGCCGCCAACCGCCAGGCCCCCGCAACACCGGAAAAATCCGCCGTCGGCACTTCCGGCACAACCTCTTTCCTCCTTTGGAGCTTGCATGTCTCAGAACCTTTGCATCGGTATCGCCGGCCTCGGTACGGTCGGCAGCGGCCTCGTGGAAATGCTGCAAAAGAATCACGACGAAATTCTGCGCAGAACCGGCCGCGAAATTACGATCAAGGCGGTGGCCGTCCACAATCTCGCCAAAAAGCGCGATCTGCCCGCAGGCGTCGTTCTCACCGACAACGCCCTGTCCCTCGCCGACGACCCCGACATTCAGGTGGTCGTGGAGCTCATGGGCGGAACTACCACGGCCCGGGAACTGATTCTGCGCTCCATGGAAAACGGCAAGTCCGTCGTCACGGCCAACAAGGCGCTGCTTGCCGAATACGGCCGGGAAATCTTCTCGCTCGCCGCAAGGAAAAACGTCGCCATCGGCTACGAAGCCAGTTCCGCGGGCGCCATTCCCGTCATTCAGACCCTGCGCGACAGCCTTGCCGGCAATCACATCACCTCGGTGATGGGCATCCTGAACGGCACGTCCAACTATATTCTTTCCGAAATGAACAGTCACGGCTTCGACTTCCCCACCGCGCTCAAGGAAGCGCAGGACCTCGGCCTTGCCGAAGCCGATCCCTCGCTGGACATCGACGGTCAGGACGCCGCCCACAAGCTGGTGCTGCTCATCCGACTGGCCTGGGGCGTCCACTACGATTTCTCTCAGCTCTCCATCGAGGGCATCCGCGGCCTCAATCCGCTGGACATCCAGTTCGCCCGCGAGTTCGGCTACCGCATCAAGCTCATCGGTCAGGCCCGCGACGAAAACGGCAAAATCGAAGCCGGCGTGTTCCCCGCGCTCGTGCATCACTCCATGCTCCTTGCCCGGGTGAACGGCGCCTACAACGCCGTGCGCATTGAAGGCAACGCCGTCGGCTCGCTGTTCCTGCACGGCCTCGGCGCGGGCAGCCGCCCCACGGCCAGCGCCGTGCTCGGCGATCTGCTGGCGCTGGCCCGCCGCGACGACGTGAACAGCTCCGAAGCCAACACCGGCTTCGTTCACACCCTGCCCGACGCCGAAATTCTTCCTTCCGACGAGGCGGAAAGCCCCTGGTACGTGCGCGCCACCGTGCGCGACACCCCCGGCGTGCTGCGCGACATCGCCACCGTGTTCGCCAAGGAAGGCATCAGCTTCGCCCAGCTCATCCAGAAGGCGGCCACCCGCGACGACTGCGTTTCCCTCGTGCTCATGACGCACGATACCACCGGCCGGGCCATCAAGAAGGCCACCCGCATTCTCCACGAAGACGGAACCCTGCTCGTGCCCGCCACCTGCTTCCGCATTCTTGCCTTCAGCGGAAACGAGGCGGAGGGAGCCTGAGTCCGACCGTCCTCAGGCGTCGCCGACTCCGAACCGGCGAACATTCGGCGTCTTTTCTCTCAACGAACGCCGCTGCGTCTTCAGGAACAACGCCCGCCGGATAGACATTCCGCTCCCGCCGACGCGGGCACGGCAAAACGACAGAACGCAGAACGCGCGCCCTCTCGCGCACATCCTTTCTCCGTTCTCCGTCACAACGCTCTAACATCGAGGCATGCCATGACTTCTTTCGATCATGTCCATCTTTGCTGCACCGACCTTGACGCCATGATTGCATTCTGGACCAAAGCATTCGGCGCGGAATTCGTCCGCTTCCGCAAATTCGGCGGAGCCGACGGCGCCGTCGTCACGCTCACCGGCGTGCAGATCTTCCTCAAGAAAATTCCTGCCGACGCCCCCATGCCCAACGGTTCCGCCTGCGGCATCAATCACATCGGCGTCCGCGTGGACGATCCCAACGTCATGGCGGAAACGCTCGTCAACGAATTCGGCTGCAAGCTGATCAACAAGGCGAGCGACAACTGCTCCTTTGTGGCCGGACCGCAGGGCGTCACCTTCGAGCTCATGCGCGTCGGCGCCGAAGTCTGACGCACGCGCGGCCTTCCAGACGTCCGGGGTATGGAGCATGAAGATCCGGCTTGGCCGCGCCTTCCGGCCTGTCGTCGCTTCCCAAGTCTGAAATCCGCAATCATCTTTAAGATACGGCAAGAACGACCGCTCCGAGCATGCTGCTTTTCGGGCGGTCGTTCTTTATATTAAACGATCGTCAATGGTGTCGAGCTGAGCTCAACATGCTCGGGATTTCAAATATTTTGAAATAGCCATACAACAGACTTCATCTGTTGCAGACGTTAT
>NZ_DBMAHT010000041.1:0-17554 GCF_057866825.1 Mailhella sp. | reverse complement strand
GACTGCCACATCGAACGTTCCTCCGGCAGACCCGAGTTCGACGCCTCCGCCGTCAACGCCATCATACGAACCAAAACCCTGCCCCCGCCGCCCACCCCTGCACAGCAGGATCTTGTCATCAGCTTCAACTCTCTGCAGATGATGGGCCGCTGAGGCCCGAACACTCTTTTTGCAACAGCCGGCTCCGATGTCCTTCATCGGGGCCGGCTCTGGAGTTTTTATGAACATTCGTCACGCTCTGCCCCGTCCCGCTTTCCGCAGCGCGGCGTCCGCCCCGTCCCGCGAGGCCTTCCGCCGCTTCCCGGCCGGAAAAACGGCCCTTGCTGCGGCCTCTGCGCTCCTTCTTCTTGCCGCGCCCTCCACGGCTCCGGCCTTCAGCGCCGCGGCCGACAACATCGGCGGCTACAGCACCCAGGTGCTCAGTCAGATTCTGCGCGTCTGGCGTCAGCCCGAAGGCGCCCGAGGCACGGCCGTGATGGAACTTCGCATCGATCCCTCGGGTCACGTCACCGACTGCGCCATCCTTCAGGCTTCCGCGAGCCCGGGCGCCGACGCCTCCGTATGCACAGCCGCGCACAACGCCGCGCCCTATCCCTTCCCGCCCTTCAACGCGGAAGCCCGCGTGTCGCTGGCCATGGCCTACGGCCCCGGCGACGGCTCCGCAAGCAACGCTCCCGCGCCGAGCTACGCCGAAATGCTGCGTCAGTCCATAGCGCCGCACATTATTATGCCTCAAGGCCTTTCCGGCTCCTGGACAACTGTGGTACAACTGGACGTCTGGGCCGACGGAACCATGCGCGACTGCCGGATAAGCCGTCCGTCCGGCAACGCCGATGTCGACGCCGCCGTCATGGCCGCCGTGCGCACTCCCGGCGTCATTCCCGTGCCTCCGGAGCACGCGGAACAGAGAGTCACTCTTTCGTTCACCCTCAGCGCCAGCCGCTAGGCGGCCGCCTTTTCGAGGAAGTCCATGCGCAGTTCACGTCTGTTCATCACTCTTGCCGTTGCGCTTGCGCTCGGCCTGTCGATCATGAACGTCGGCCCCGCCGTTCCGCAGGCGGCAGCCGCCCAGGCGGACAACGCCAAACAGGCCGCCAAAAACGCCGACAACAATCAGCCCAACGCCAAGGAAGTGGCCGAGGCCGCAGCCAAGGCCAAGGCCGAAAGCGAGGCCAAGGCCGCGGAAGAAGCCAAAAAGGCGGAAGCGGAACGGGCCGCCGAAGCGGCCAAGAGCGTGCAGGAAGCCTGGGACGCGCTGCTTGCCACGCACAACGCCCAGCTTGCGGGCATCATCGAGCACGCGCAGACACTCAAGGACGGTCTTTCCGACCTCTCCTCCGATACGAGCCAAAGCATCTCCCTGCTGGAACAGGAATTCCAGAAGCTCGACGCGCTCTCCCAGGCCACGGGAAGCATGCCCTCCGATCTCACCGTGCTCGTGGAACGCTTCCACCGCATCAAGGAGCGCACGCAGGCGCTCATACTGCCGCTCCAGAACACGCAGGCCGAACTCGAAAAGGAAAAGCAGGCGCTCTCGCTTCTGGACAAGTCGCTTTCCGGACAGGGGACCGAGGTGAGCGGCAAGCTCTCAAGCCGCCTTAAGGAAGCCAACAAGAATATTTCCAATCTTCAGACGCGCTACGACCGCATCATCGCTCCGGCGCTCGATCTGATTCAGGAAGTGCAGACGCGCATCGACGAAGTCATGAAGAACATGCCCACGCTCTGGAACAATTACTATTTCCAGTCGTCCGGGCATTTCTACGACGTGGTGGCCTGGGGCAGGGACATCCGCAATCTCGGATCCCTCGAGGAGCTCTTCTCCCTGCGTCTGACCACGGAACTGCCCAGCAGCATGGACGCCTTCTTCTCCATGCTCACGCGCATTGCGACCTCCCTGCTCTTCTGCCTGCTCTTCGGCCTTGCGCTGCGTCACACCGCCCGCAAGCGCCTGCCCGAACAGATGCAGGCCGGCGTGGACAGGGTCATGCGCAACAGCGCCATCTGGATAGCCGTCGGTCTGTCCATCCACCTCTCGGCCTGGGACGACGGCAAGCTTTACCAGATCGTGGCCACGCTCGGCACCATGTGCCTGTGCTGGGGCCAGATGCTCCTGGCCTGGGACCTCTACGAGTTCGAAAACCCGAATCGCCCGCGTCTCTCCCCGCTGTGGCCCATGTTCCCGCCCCTGCTCATAGGCATGGTGCTGCTCAACTTCGATCCCTTCCCGCTGTTCATCTGCGTGGCGTGGGTCGTCGTGCAGGCCGTCGACCTCTGGAAGACCCGCTCCCTGCCTCTGCCGCCGCAGCCGCTGCCCCGCACCATCATGCGGCTCTACACCATTCAGCTGTGGATCACGCTCATCATAAGCCTGGTCGGCTTCTCCCGCCTGTCCATCCTCATAAGCATGTGCTTCACCTCCATCACGGTGACCGTCATGCTCTGCGTGTCCCTCTTCAAGGTGGAACATCTCATAGAGTCGCACCTGCCCAAGGAAGGCACGCTCGCCGTCATGGCCAGTCTGGCCATGGCCCTCATCATGCCCGTGGTGCTGCTCGTCTCCGTCATGGCCGCCGTGCTCTGGATCATGGCCTACCCCGGCGGCTGGTTCCTGCTGCAGCACATGGCCACCCTCGGCTTCAACATCGGCGACGTGTCCCTGAACGCCATGCAGATTCTCAGCATCTTCATCGCGTTCTACCTCACCCGCGCCATGCTCGCCGTGGGCAATACCTTCATGGCCGGCATGCAGGCGCAGATATCCCGCATATCCGTCTCGCTGCTCGCCCCCATGCAGGTCATCTACAAGTGCCTGCTCTGGGCGCTCTTCGGCCTCTACGCGCTCAAGGCCCTGGGATTCAACCTCTCCAGCCTCTCCATTATCGCCGGCGGCCTCTCCGTGGGTATCGGTATCGGTCTCCAGAACATGGTCCAGAACTTCACGAGCGGCCTGTCCGTCATCTTCGGCCAGACCATCCGCGAAGGCGACGTGGTGCAGGTCGGCACCATCACCGGCGTGGTCAAGAAGATCAACATCCGCTCCACCATGGTGGAAACCTACGACAACGCCATCATCTTCATCCCCAACTCCAGTTTCCTGAACAGCACCTTCACCAACTGGACTCACAACAACCGCCGCGTGCGCAAGGAAATCGCCGTGGGCGTGGCCTACGGCTCCGACGTGAAGCACTGCCTCGACATGATGCTCAAAATTGCCCGCGAGCATCCCAAGGTGCTGTTCTATCCCGAGCCCACGTCCTATTTCGTCAACTTCGGCGCGAGCTCCCTGGATCTCATTCTCCGCTTCTGGGTGCGTGAGTACAACGACGCCATGGCCATTACGTCCGACATCCGCATGAAGATCAACGAAGTGTTCGCCGCGGAAGACATCGAAATCTCCTTCCCGCAGCTGGATGTCCACATGCGCAGCGACGGGGCCTCTCCGGCTCCCGCCCCTGCCGAAGCCGCGGCCGATGCCGAAGCCGCAGCCGACAAGGAAAAGGCGGACGAGGAAAAGAAGGAAACGGTTTAAACATGAAACGGGGAAAAGCACCTGAACAAGGCTGCCTTTCCCCGAACCGAACAGACTTTTAACCTTCATCGCCCGGAAGAACCACGTCGGCTCTTCCGGGCGATGCATTTTAACGTCGACGCTTCCCCGCAGGGACACGGCGCGGGACAACGACCTGCGCCGCCTGCGTCAACGATTTTTCATCAGGCCAGATCGTGACGCATCATGCGAAACTCGGCCATCTTTTCATATTTCGTGCCCGGACGGCCGTAGTTGCAGTACGGATAAATGGATATGCCTCCGCGGGGCGTGAATATGCCCGTCACCTCAATGTAGCGCGGATCTATAAGCTTCACGAGATCCTTCATGATGACGTTGACGCAGTCCTCATGAAAGTCCCCGTGATTGCGGAAGCTGAACAGATACAGCTTCAGGCTCTTGCTCTCCACCATCTTCACGTCGGGAATGTACTCGATGCGTATTTCCGCGAAATCCGGCTGACCGGTGATGGGGCAGAGACTGGTGAATTCCGGACAGTTGAAGCGCACCCAGTAATCGTGTTCGGGATGTCTGTTTTCAAAGGTTTCCAGCACTTCGGGCGCGTAGTCCTGCCGGTAGCGCGTGGGAGAGCCCAGAAGCGTGAGATGATCTTCGCTGCGGTCATGCATGGCGCTGTTCTCCTGCGGAGAGCGACTCCGCCTTTCTTTTCTTTTCCAGATAGCGCTCCAGCCCCTGCCTGCGCAGAATGCAGGAAGGGCACTGTCCGCAGCCGTCGCCCGCTATGCCGTTGTAGCAGGTCACGGTGCGCGTGCGCACAAGCTCGAAAACGCCGAGCCTGTCGGCCAGTTCCCAGGTCTGCGCCTTGTCGAGCCACATGAGCGGCGTGTGAATCACGAACTGTTCGGCCATGGCCAGATTCAGCGTGACGTTCATGGAGCGGATAAACGTGTCGCGGCAGTCGGGATAGCCGGAAAAATCCGTCTGGGACACGCCGGTGACGATGTCTCTTATGCCCTGTTCCCGCGCGCACACGGCGGCCACGCCGAGAAAAAACATGTTGCGCCCCGGAACAAACGTGTTGGGCCAGCCGTCCTGCGGCTTTTCCCTGTCCATGGTCATGGAGGCGTCCGTGAGGGAACTGCGTCCTATGCGGGAGATGAAGCTCACGTCCTGCACGTCCAGAGGAATCTTCGCCTCTTCGGCAATGGCGCGGGCCGCGTCCAGTTCGTGCCGGTGCTTCTGCCCGTAAAAGAAGCTCAGGGCGCGCACGTTTTCAAAACGTTCGCGGGCCCAGAAGAGGCAGGTGGTGGAGTCCTGCCCGCCGCTGAAAACAACCAGTGCTCCAGACACGACTACACCTCCCGGATCTTCAGAATGTTGTAGGAAATGTTTTCGTCGAACACGTCGGTTTCCTCCACGCGCTTGACGTAGTTCACCACGCGAATGGTCACCGGCAGCACGATGATTTCATACAGGGTCTTGAGCGCGGTCTGGGCGAGCATCATGGGAATCATGGCCGAGAGAGGCAGCACGCCCGCAAAGGCGCAGGGGAAGAAGATGAGGGAATCCACCCCTTCGCCCACCAGCGTGGAAAGAATGGCGCGGACCGAAAAATGACGTCCGCCGGAAGCCACCTTCATGCGGCTCATGACATAGGCATTGAGGAAGGAGCCCGCCAGAAAGGCGAGAAAGCTCGCCGCGGCGATGCGCGGAGCCAGGCCGAACAGATAATTGAAGTGCGCCTCTCCGTCCCAGAACGGCGCGGACGGCAGAAAGACGGCGATCTGACCGAGGGCGGCCACAAGAAAATTCATGGCGAAGCCCGTCCAGATGATGAAGCGTGCCCTGCGGAAGCCCCACACTTCGGCGATGCAGTCGTTGATGATGTAGGAAACGGGAAAGATGATGACGGCCGCAGGCAGGGCAAGCGAGCCCAGCATGAAGATTTTGGCGGCCAGCAGATTGGAAATGATGAGACAGGTGCAGAAGACGATGCCGAGCAACATGAACGTTGCCGAAAAGGAATGTTGTTTCATAGCTTGTTTTTTACGTGGTTTTCAAGCACACGGCGCTTGTTTTTTACGTGGTTCTCAAGCACACGGCTCAGGGTGGACATTCGGGACCGGGAACGAAAAACGGACGCAGACCTCCTTTGTCAATGGAATGATTGCCTGCGAGACTATGCCTCAAAGCCCGCAGCAAGGCAAATGCTTTCCCGCCGGAAGGAGCGGCGGCCGCCCATGGAACAAACATCTTACGACAGAAAAATACACTGTAAATACGGCGCGCTGCTTCTTCCCGACAAGGCGGAACGATAAAAACTTCTCTTCTTTTTTCTACAAAAGAGTCATATCAGGACGACGTGCTTTCTCGCGACCCCGGCTTGACAGATGGATTCTTTCATGGAAAAGATGTCTGGCGTTCTGATTTTTTCCGATTTTGTAAAAGAACGGATCATCGGCGTGCCGGACATTGCACGGAGCAGCGCGAGCCGGACGCCCATCTTCCGCTCATTCCGCCGTTTTCCCGCAACGGCCCTCGTATTTGGGAGGAGATTTCATGAAAAACCGCATCAGTCTGCCCGCGCAGATGGCCATAGGCATGGTCCTCGGCGTGGTCGCCGGTCTCGCCGCCCCCTCCATGGGCTTTGATCCCGCCTGGTTCAAGCCCATAGGTCAGCTCTTCATCAACCTCATCCGCATGGTCGTCGTGCCGCTGGTTCTGGCCACCATCGTTGCCGGCGCCGCCAGCGTGGGCGACATCAGCAAGCTCGGCCGTCTGGCGTCCAAGACGCTCGTCTATTATTTCTGCACCACCGCCGTGGCCGTGTTCATCGGCCTTGTGTTCGCCAATCTTCTGAATCCCGGCGAAGGACTCAATCTTTCCACCGAAGGCCTCAAGGCCCAGGCCGTGCAGGCCCCCAGAATGGTGGACGTCTTCCTCGACATCGTGCCGCTCAACCCCATCGACTCCATGAGCAAGGGCAACATGCTGCAGGTCATCTTCTTCGCCATGATCTTCGGCTTCGGCCTGAGCGCCGTGGGCGAACGCGGCAAGACCGTGCTGTCCTTCTTTGAAGGCTGCGCCGAGGTCATGATCAAGGTGACCAACATGGTCATGGTCTATGCTCCCTTCGGCGTGTTCGGCCTCATCGCCTTCACCGTGGCCAGCCACGGCGTGGCCGTGCTGCTGCCGCTCATCAAGGTCATCGGCGTCATGTACCTGGCGTGCGTGTGCCACGTCTTCGTGTGCTACCTGCCCCTCGTGAAGGCCTGCGGACTCAGCATTCCGCTCTTCTTCAAGATGCTGGCCGCGCCCATGATCATTTCCTTCACCACCTGCTCCAGCGCCGCCGCCCTCTCCACCAACCTCATTCAGGTGCAGAAGCTCGGCGCGTCCAAGCCCGTGGCCTCCTTCTCCATTCCGCTCGGCAACACCATCAACATGGACGGCACCGCCGTGTACATGGGCGTGGTGGCCATTTTCGTGGCCGAGCTCTACGGCATTCCCATGCCCTTCGACAAGCAGTTTGAAGTCATTCTCGTGGGCGTGCTGGCCTCCATCGGCACCGTGGGCGTGCCCGGCGCAGGCCTGCTCATGAGCTCCATCGTGTTCACCCAGGTGGGCATTCCGCTGGAAGGCATCGCCATCATCGCCGGCATCGACCGCGTGATGGACATGGCCCGCACCTCCGTCAACGTGCTCGGCGACGCCACCGGCGCCATCGTGGTCTCCCGCTGGGAAGGCGAATTCAGCCCCGAAGCCGGAGCCCGCTTCGCCGAAGAAGAAGGCGACTAATCCTTCTCTTTCCCACACCGTCGCAAAAAGGGGCCGCATGTCGGCCCCTTTTTGCGTCCGCCCCGGGGAGCCGCGCCCGACCATCCGGCAAAAAAGTCTCCCGAAATTCCCCTGATCAGCGTCCGCCGCCCTGCGCCTATCCCGCGAAGTGCCGACGCGCCGTACCGTCCCGAATTCCCCCCGATCCGCCCTCCGACTTTTCCCCCGAATTTCCCGCCCGCCGACATTCTTATCCGACGCCTCTTTCCATGCAGGCGGGGGCATCCTTCCACCGATGGCAGGCGCTTGTATCTTGCCATCCCTTTTTCTTGCCGGTACAACCAGAACCGGAGGAAATCATCATGATAGCCAAGGCCCGCGCCGACCAGCTCGTTTTTGAACAGGGACTCGCCGAAAGCAAGGAACAGGCCCGCCGCCTCATCATGGCGGGCAAGGTGGCCCTTGCGCCGGATGAAGCGCATCCCGAACGAAACCCGGAACTCGTGCAGAAACCCGGGCATCCCTACAAGATCACGACCCGCTTCCAGCTCGTGGGCGTGGAGCGTTTCGTCAGCCGCGGCGCGTACAAGCTGCTCACCGCGCTGGAACATTATCACATCGACGTCACGGGCTTTGTCTGTCTCGACGCGGGAGCCTCCACCGGCGGCTTTACCGACTGCCTGCTGCAGTACGGCGCAAGCCGCGTCTATGCCGTGGACGTGGGGCACGCCCAGCTTCACGAACGTCTGCGGGCCGATCCGCGCGTGATTTCCCGCGAAGGGGTCAACCTGCGCACGGCTCCGGCGGAAACCGTGCCCGAGCCCGTGGACATGATCGTGGCCGACGTGTCGTTCATTTCGCTCACCATGGTGCTGCCGCACTGCCTGCGCTGGCTGAAAACCGGCGGCATTGCCGTGGGACTCATCAAGCCGCAGTTCGAGGTGGGCCCGGGGCAGACCGTGAAGGGCGTGGTGCGCGACGAGGCCGTGCGTCAGGATGCCGTGGACAAGGTGCTCGCCTTCATGCAGAATGAAGGGCTGGAGTGTCTCGGAGTCACGCCTGCGGCCATCAAGGGGCCCAAGGGGAATCAGGAATTTCTTGCCTACTGGCGCAAGACGGACGCCCCGGCGCAGTAACGGCGGCTTCAAGAGAGGGAATCATGATCGACCTTTCCACGCTGAATCCGAAGCGCATTCTGGTCTGCCAGCAGCGGCAGATCGGCGATGTTCTGCTGGCCTCGCCCGTGTTCGAGGTGCTGAAAAAACGCTTTCCGCAGGCCGAGCTGCACCTTTTCACCGAAAAAAAATGTGAACCGCTGCTCCGGCACAATCCTTTCATCGACGCCTTTCATCTCATCGACAAAAGCGGCGGCTTTTTCCGTCAGCTGGCCTTCTACCGCCGCGTGGCCGCCTGCAACTTCGATGTGGTCATTGATCTGCAGCAGCTTCCGCGCTGCCGCATGATGACGCTTCTGAGCGGCGCGCCCGTGCGTCTGTCCTTTCCTGGATCGTTTCTTTCCCGGCTGCGCTACAACTGCCTGGTGAAGCCGCAGGAAGGCTACGCCTCCCAGACCAAAGTTTCGCTGCTTGAGCCGTTCGGCATACGCTGGAACGGTGAAGGGCCGCGCATCTATCTGACGAACGAAGAGCGCGAACAGGCAAAGAATCTGCTTGCCGCATGCGGGCTGCGGCCGGAACACACGCTCATTGCCGTGGACTCCACCCACCGCCGCGCCTCCAAGCGCTGGCCTGCGGAACGCTTTGCCGCCCTCATGCGCCTTCTGGCCGGAGAAAACGACGACTTCCGCTTCCTGCTTCTGCGCGGCCCCGGCGAAGAAGAGGACATCGAACACCTGCGCGCCCTGGCGCTGGAATTCGGCCTGACGCCGGAAAAGATGCTGACGCCAGAACCGATTCCCGACATCCGCATTTCGGCAGCCTGCCTTGCGCAGGCCCGCCTGCTCATAGGCAACTGCTCCTCGCCGAGGCACATGGCCGTGGCGCTCGGCGTGCCCAGCCTCGTCATTCCCGGAGCCTCGGGCACGGCGTGGAAATATCCCTCGCCCCTGCACCGGGAACTGCGGCCCGACCTGCCCTGTCAGCCCTGTTCCAAGACCGAATGCGACGACCCGCAATGTCTGCTGCGCGTCACGCCGGAGGAAGCGTTTTCCGCCGCACTGGCGCTTCTTGACGACGCCTCACATCAACGCTGAAGAAAGAGCGCGCGGCGTTCGACGCGCATCGGTTCAGGAAGCCGAAAACGCACAGCGCAGCCCCCCTCCGCGCCTGTGCGCAGACCTGCGGGAAGAGTTTTTGCGCCCCTCCCGGCCTGACTGACGGATTTTCCCCATAAAAAAACGGACATGGAAGCTTATCCATGTCCGTTCGTTGTTATGCAATGGTGGTGGACCCGGCAGGCCTCGAACCTACGACAATCCGGTTATGAGCCGGGGGCTCTACCAACTGAGCTACGGGTCCAGCAGCGGAAAATATGCCTCCATTCTTCCCGTTTGGCAAGAGAAAAAACAAGGGAATTCAGGAAACGGTCGGGACGGCGCACGGAACGAAGATCTCGCCGGAGGCATGTCCGCGCTTTTCCGCCGCGCTTTGAAAGCCCCCTGCCCCGTGCTCACGCCGTCGACAGCGCCCATCCCGCGGCATGAACAACCATAAAAAATTCCCCCTCCTCCGAAGAGAAGGGGGAACGTCTCCCAGGGAGCGTCCGCCTGCGGCATCACCCGCGGCGGAAAATCCCCATAAAGAGACCGCCGAGGAAACATCATCGGGCCGGGACGGGGACCCCGCCGTCCGGCCCGGACCTGCGACGTTACGCCTCGCGCCGGGACGGGAGGACGTCCCCCTCGCGAATCGGCAACCGGAAGTTCCGGTCGGGTCGAGGCTTCGTCGCTACTTCTTACAGAGCCTGGAAGTATTCGCGCGGATGGGCGCAGGCGGGGCAGGATTCGGGAGCTTCAAGCCCTTCATGCACATAGCCGCAGTTCTGGCAGCGCCACACGCGGGGAGTTTCGGACTTGAACACAGTGCCGGCTTCAATGGCGGCGGCAAAAGCCAGGAAACGGGCTTCGTGATGCTTTTCAGCCACCGCAATGTTGCGCATGACCGCGGCAATCGCGGGGAAGCCTTCGGCCTCGGCCACGTCGGCGAAGGAAGGATACATGTCGGAGTATTCCTCGTTTTCACCGGCCGCGGCGGCCTTCAGATTGTCGAGCGTGCTGCCGATGACGCCCGCAGGATAGCTGGCCGTAATTTCCACGGCACCGCCTTCCAGAAACTTGAACAGACGCTTGGCATGTTCCTTTTCCTGATTGGCGATTTCCTCGAAGGCCTTCTGCATTTCCACATAGCCGTCCTTCTTGGCCTGCGAGGCGAAGTAGGTGTAGCGGTTGCGGGCCTGAGATTCGCCGGCAAAGGCGATGAGAATGTTCTTTTCAGTCTGGGTACCCTTCAAAGATTTCATGGAAGATTCTCCTGATGGTAGGCAGAGGGAGTTGTCAACAGGCGCGCCTCTGGTTCGCATCCTGCATCTCGTTCGCCATTTCGGCGGACTTGCGCTCGCATTCTTCACAAATGCCGTCGTATTCCACCCGCACGGTGGTTATCTTGAATCCGGGCACGCGGAGAGAACCGATTCCCGGTTCATCCTCCCCGTCCGTGAACACGTCGGCCACGCGTCCGCACACATGACAGCGCACATGGCGGTGAGGTTCCACTCTCCCGTCAAAACGACGCATGCTTCCGGCGGAGTCTATTTTCAACACTTCGCCCATTTCAGCCAGAAGATCCAGATTGCGATAGACCGTTCCCAGACTGATGTGCGGCATGCGGGCCTTGACTATGGTGTACAGCTCATCAACCGTGGGATGAGTGTCCACCTTTCGCAGTTCCTCAAGAATGATTCGACGCTGGTTCGTCATCCTTGTCTTGGACATGTTTGCTCCTCAATATCACTGGTGATTCGGTAGTAACAATAATAAGAACGATTGTCAATAAGAAATCATTACTGCTGTTTTTCTTTGTGATTTTCCCAGGTTGCCGAAATGAGCCTTCGCACACCCAAAAGGCATTCCGGCGGGCTGCGGAGTTTCTCCAGCGCAGGCAGGCGGCAAGCGTCCGCGTGCCCCCTCCCCCATTTGCTTCCCGAAGGCTCCTTTCTTTGCGTCTCCTGCCGCGTCCGGGGACACTCCGGGTTCTCGACAAGATTGAGCCAGGGGAACGCCGCTTCGCCTGACCGCCCCCTGCGCCGCCGGTCGGCGCATCGCCTCGTCGGGAAAATCATGGCCGTATCACCGCGAGTGCGTCAGGCTTTCCGCAAGGGCTTTCCCCCGCGAGGAGGTTCCATGGACAACGACATTCAGGGCGTCCGCCCGCCCTTTTCCCGAAGATCATTTCTGCGCACATCCCTCATGGCCACGGCGCTCGGCGGCGTCACCCGCGCCTTCTCCCCCTGCGTGCCTCAGGCGCTGGCCGAAACCCTCACGGCCGTCCGGCCTCCGGTGTTCTGGCTTCAGGGCATGGGCTGCACAGGCTGTTCCGTGTCCATTCTGAACAGTCTGCATCCGCGCATCGCCGACGTGCTGCTGCACGTCATCCGCATGGACTTCCATCCCACGCTCATGGCCGACGAAGGCGAAGGCGCCGTGGAATTCATGCTGCGCTCGGCGGAAGAAAACAGCGGCGGATTCGTGCTGGTGCAGGAAGGCGCGGTGTCGGAAGAGGAAGACGGCCGCTTCTGCATCATCGGCGAAGCGGGGCACGAAGAGTTTCCGCTTTCCGTCATGCTGGAAAAGCTTGCGCCGCACGCGGCCGTCGTGCTTGCCGTGGGAACATGCGCGGCCTACGGCGGCGTGACCGCGGCTCACGGCTCCGTCACCGGCGCGGTGGGCGTGCAGGAATTCTTCCGCAGAAAAGGCATAGGCACGCCCGTCGTCAACATTCCCGGCTGTCCGCCCCATCCCGACTGGATGGTGGGCAGCATTCTCATTCTGCTGGACGCCGTGGAACGACGCGGCCTTGCAGGCGGCGTGCAGGAAGTGGCCGCCTCGCTGGACGCCTGGGGGCGTCCGCGGGCCTTCTACGGCAACACCACGCACGAAAACTGCCCCTATCTCTACCTGTTCGACGAAGGCACCATGGCCAAAAGTCTCATCGACAAGGCGGGCTGCCGCTACGGCATAGGCTGCAAGGGCCCGGGCGCGTGGTGCGATTCGCCCCTGCGCCGCTGGAACGGCCGCGTGAACTGGTGCGTGGAAAACGCGCTGTGCATCGGCTGCGTGCAGCCCGATTTCCCCGACGGGCAGTCGCCGTTCTATCAGAAAAACCTCTGGTAACGCCGCGCTTCCAGCCGTCGAAAGTCCGGCTCTTCTCCGCGCCGCTCTCCGACGTGCAAAAACGCCGAACGCCTCTTTTCCGGGCCCGCGCAAGCGCGGCTCCGCCGACCGTCATTCACGCCTGCGCCGCTCCGTCAGAAAAAGCGCAGGCCAAACGCAAGGAAAAAGTCATGGCCGTTTCCATCGCCATTGATCCCATCACCCGCATTGAAGGCCATCTCAAGGCGCGTCTCGACGTCGCCGACGGCGTCGTGAAGGACGCCTGGCTCACCGGCGGCATGTTCCGGGGCTTTGAAACCATTCTGCTCGGACGCGATCCCATGGACGCCCCGCAAATCGTGCAGCGCATCTGCGGCGTGTGCCCGGTGTCTCACGCGCTCGCCTCGTGCATGGCGCTCGAAGACGCGGCAAAGCTCACTCCGCCGCGCGAGGGCAGGCTGCTCCGAAATTTGATGCAGGGCGCCAACTTTCTGCAATCGCACATTCTGAGCTTTTATCAGCTTTCCAGTCAGGATTTCTTTCAGGGGCCAGAGGCCGCGCCTTTTGCGCCGCGGCAGAAGCATCCCGATCTGCGCCTCGGCGAAGCCGCCATGCGCATGATGCTCGATCAGTATCTGGAATCGCTGGACATCCGCGCGCTGTGCCATGAAATGGCAGCCATCTTCGGCGGACGCATGCCCCACGTACACGGCATCGTGCCCGGAGGCACTTCGGCGCCGTCCACGGCCGGGCAGATTCAGGAATTCCGCTCCCGCCTGAAAACGGTGCGCGAATTTGTGGAAACGCGCTATGTGCCGCTGCTGTATCTGCTTTCGCAGCGCTACGACGATCTCGCCCACACGGGCAAGGGATGGGCCACGGCCATGTGCATGGGCGTGTTTCCGCATCCTGACACCGGCGAAGACGCCATCCGTCCGGGCGTGTGGGCAGGAGGCAGGGAATACCCCTTCGATCCGGACAAGGTCATGGAAAACGTGCGGTATTCGTGGTTCACGGCGTCGTCTGGCGGCAGTCCGTTCAGCGCGCCGCCGCTCGCCGTGGATCTGAACAAGGCCGGAGCCTACAGTTTTTCCAAGGCCGCGCGCTACAACGGCATGCCCATGGAAGTGGGCCCGCACGCGCGCATGTGGGTGGGAAACATGGAACTCTCCCCCATGGGACGGGAACTTGCGCCCAGGCACCTCGGAGTGCGGGCGCGCACGTTCCGGGAACTCGGGGAGGATTTCGTGTTTTCCATCATGGGAAGGCATCTGGCCAGGGCCGAGGAAACGTGGTTTGTGGCCAAAGCCATGGAAGGATGGCTCGACGCCCTTGAACCCGGTGCCAATCCGCTCGCGCCCATGCCGCGCCTGACGAACGCCGCGGGCTTCTCGCTCACCGAAGCGCCGCGCGGCTCGCTCATGCACTGCCTGCGCGTGGAAAACGGACGTCTGAGCTTCTATCAGGTACTGCCCGCCACCTTGTGGAACGCCTCTCCGCGCGACGACGCGGGATTGCGCGGCCCCATGGAAGAAGCGCTCGTGGGGCTGAGCGTGCCCTACGAAGACAGTCCGGTCAACGCCGGGCGGCTGGTGCGCGCCTTTGATCCGTGACTGGGCTGCGCCGTGCATGTCATGCACGTTCAAAACAATGTCAGCGTTCAGGCGGCGGAAGAGTAACGCGGACTCCTATGTCTCCTCCCCGACGTGCCGCGCCTGACGCAAGGGCGACTTCCCGAAGGAAGCCGCCCTTTTTTACGGCATGCGCCTCATGCGTGCCCGGCGCGGGGCACAGACGAAAACGACGAGCGGAAGAGAATGCCGCCATCCGCCCGGCAGCGCGCTACGACCGTCGGGAGGAAGCGCGACGCGCCTTTCCGGCCATGCGGAAGAAGAACAGCACAAGCAGACCGGAAGCCACGGCCACGACGGCCATGGGCAGGGAGGTGCCGGCCCCGCCGAGGCCAACGATAGGCGACGTGGCCGCGCCGAACACGAAGGACGTGACGCCGAGCAGACCGGACGCGCTGCCCGCGCCCTCGGTCTGAGAAGCGATGGCCAGAGAGAAGCTCGTGGTCGTGGTGATGCCGATGCACGACACGAACAGGAACAGCGACGCGATCATGAAAACTGCGGGCAGATGCAGCGCGCCGACCGCAAGCACGCACAGCGAAGCAAACAGGGAAAGCGCCGCGCCGACGCCGAGCACGACTCTGTCGCCGTAGGCGGTGCAGAGACGACCCGTGATCTGGGCGAAGATCATGATGCCGAAGCCGTTGAAGCCGAAGCACAGGGCGTACTGCTGCGCGGAGAGTCCGTAAATATTCTGGAGCACGAAGGGCGAGGCGGAAATGTAGCCGAAGAAGCCCGCCATGACGAAGCCCTGAATGAGCATGTAGGCGAGGAAGACGCGATTGCCGAACAGGCGGAGCATGGCGCGCACGGACTGCCCCATGCCGCCCTGAATGCGTTTTTCCGGCGGAAGGGTTTCCGGGCAGCCGAAGAGCACCAGAGAAAACTGCGCCACGCCGCAGAATGAAAGGAAGAAAAAGATGCCCGACCAGCTGGAAAAGCGCAGAATCTGTCCGCCGATGACCGGGCCGAAAATGGGAGCCACGCCGTTGATGAGCATGAGCAGGGAGAAAAACTTTGTCAGCTCCGTGCCGCGGAACAAGTCGCAGGCCACGGCGCGGGAGAGCACCACGCCGCCGCTGCCCGCCAGCCCCTGAATGAAGCGCAGGGCAATGAGTTCAGTAACGCTTGAGGCCTCCGCGCACAGAAACGAGGCCACGATGAACACGGCAAGGGAAACGAGCAGCGGGAGCTTGCGGCCTCTGGCGTCGCTGAGGGGGCCGAGCACGATCTGCCCGAGGGAAAGTCCGAGCAGACAGGCCGTAATGCTGAGCTGCATCTGTGAAGGCGCGCTGCCGAGTTCCGCCGCCATGTCCGGCAGGGCGGGGAGATAGAAATCCGTGCACAGGGGCCCCATGGCGGCAAGAAAACCAAGAATGGACGCCATGAACAGGCGCGCCCCGGCGCTTTTAAGAGGTGAAACAGACATGAACACTCCGTGGGACGAAAGGAACCGATTATGGCTCGGCACAGCTCTCCCGCGCCCTCCAAGACGCGGGCCACAGAAAAATAGAGGGGAATGAGCGCTTCGTCCAGAGCCGGAGAACGCCCAGCATAAAAAATCCCCCACTTTTTTGGAAAAACGTCAAAATCCGCTCTCCCCCGGGCCGATGCTCGCACGTTGCCGACACCGCCCGCTCAACACCCTGCACGCCAGGCACAGAGACCGACGAGCTTTCCCCTCCGGTTGCCTCTCCTGCTCCCGGCAGCGCTCCTCTTCTGCGCACGACACTTTTCCCCCCTATAAAAAGTTTTCGGAAAGAGGATGGGGGCGCGGGGGAAGGAGAAAAGCCCTTTTTCAAAAGGGTTTTCTCCTTCCCCCGCCAATCAATCAATCAATCTCTTACTTCCCCCCGTCGTCGCCGACTTTGAGGGCGGCGAGGAAGGCTTCCTGGGGCAGTTCGACGTTGCCCATGCGTTTCATGCGTTTTTTGCCTTCCTTCTGTTTTTCGAGGAGTTTGCGTTTACGTGTGATGTCGCCGCCGTAGCATTTGGCGAGCACGTCCTTGCGGTAGGCGGAGACGGTTTCGCGGGCGATGACCTTATTGCCGATGGCGGCCTGGATGGCGACCTCGAACATCTGGCGCGGGATGGTGCGTTTGAGTTTGAGGGCGAGGGCGCGGCCGTAGGGGTAGGCGTTGTCCTTGTGAACGATGACGGCGAGGGCGTCCACGGGTGCGCCGTTCAGCAGGATGTCGAGCTTGACGAGGTCGGATTCGCGGTAGTCGATGGGGGTATAGTCCATGGAGGCGTAGCCGCGGGTTCCGGATTTGAGCTTGTCGAAGAAGTCGAACACGATTTCCGCGAAGGGCAGGTCGTAGGTGATGACGGCGCGGTTGGTGGTAATGAATCCGAGATTCTTCTGGATGCCGCGTTTTTCTTCGCAGAGCTTGAGCACGTTGCCCACGAATTCGGTGGGAACGTGGATGTCCATGCGCACGTAGGGTTCGTAGAGTGCCTTGATTTTGGAGCCGTCGGGGAACTTGGCGGGGTTGTCGATGGTGAGGGTTTTGCCGTCGGTGGTGTCCACCTTGTAGATGACGGACGGTGCGGTGGCGATGAGTTCCACCTGAAATTCGCGTTCGAGGCGCTCCTGGATGATTTCCATGTGGAGCAGGCCGAGGAAGCCGCAGCGGAAGCCGAAGCCGAGGGCCGAGGAGGTTTCGGGCTCGTAGGAGAAGGCGGCGTCGTTGAGCTGGAGCTTTTCGAGCGCGGTTTTGAGGTTTTCGTAGTCGGCGGCGTCGGTGGGGTAGAGGCCGCAGAACACCATGGGCTTGACTTCCTTGAATCCGGGCACGGGCTCGTCGGCGGGGTTGTCGCGCAGGGTGATGGTGTCGCCCACGCGGGCGTGGCCGAGTTCCTTGATGTTGGCGCACAGGAAGCCCACTTCGCCGGCGGCGAGTTCCTTCACGTCCACCACGCCGGGGGAGAACACGCCGAGGCGCACCACTTCATAGTCGCGGTTGCCGGCCATGAGGTGGATCATGTCGCCGAGCTTGAGGGTGCCCTCCATGACGCGGAAGAGCACCACCACGCCCTGATAGCTGTCGTACCAGGAATCGAAGATGAGGGCCTTGAGCGGCGCGCTGCGGTCGCCCTTGGGCGCGGGCAGCCTATGCACGATGGCGTCGAGCACCTTGTCGATGTTGAGGCCGGTTTTGGCGGAAACGTCCACGGAATCGGTGCAGTCGAGGCCGATGGTATCTTCGATTTCCTGACGCACGCGGTCGGGATCGGCGCTCGGCAGGTCTATCTTGTTGAGAATGGGCACGATTTCGTGATTGTGATCGAGCGCCATATAGACGTTGG